>JAHJTL010000020.1 GCA_018829775.1 Chloroflexota bacterium
CGCTACCTTTACTTCTTCCTCCACTTCAGGGACGGGTGCGAGAGCTGCCTCGGCTTCTTCAGGCAGCAACTTGGCAATATCGGCAAGCTCTTCAGACACCTTGATAAGGCGTTTTTTCAAAAGGGAAAGGAGCCCTGGTTCAATAGCTTCTTTCCCTTCAACCCTTTTTCCCACCCTGGCTTTATCGGCAACCTCTTTGACGGGCATATCCCCTTCCTCTGCTTCAATCTTTTTAACGACATCATCGAGCTCCCACCCCTCAACCGCCTCAGGATGTGCCACTCTCCCCGTAAGCCTAGTGGCTATCCCCGTCTCACAGTAGGCTCCTGGGTCACGGAGCATGTGCTCTTTGAAGGCAGTTGGCTCCTCTTGGTAGCACGACCAAACAGCCTTCAGTAGTACTTGTGGGTCCATTTCGCCTATAAGGTCTACTAAAGTGACCTGCTTCCGAAACCGCTCGATGGCCTCTAATGATATATTGAAAAGATACGGAGTCACGGCCTGAGAGCCAATGATGGTGCGCTCTTCGTTGATGCCGTTGACGAGAAGGGCCTTAACGGCACTGCCTGCCTGATGCCCTGCCACCTCCTCACCGCAAAGAACCAGATAGCGAACATTTGGGTTACCCACCACATTACAAATGATTTTTTCTATCCCGATGTTCTCAGTTTGCAGTGTGCCCGATAACGCCGCGCCTGTTTCAATGGGCACTCTCACCAGCTTCTCAATTTCTGGCGGGATGCTTTGCACCTCCGGTGGCAACGTTCCGTAAGGCGCATTTAGCAACACCACCACGGCCACTGGTGAGTAATCGTTCCCGCGTAGAAAACAACCTTCTTCTGCGGGATAGTCTACTATCGGTGGCACTTTCAGCATCTCAGCCACCGGCACCTTTTTCTTAATGGTGGCTTTCAGGGTCTCGGCATCTCCGTCCAGTTGAACAATCTCGCAATTTTCTGCGGCTACGATTTTTTCCATCGTCTCCTGAAGCGGAGCATAGAACATGACCTCTATGGCGCTGTCAACCGCCAAATCCTTCAGGTATTGACCAATACCTGCCTCTTCCAGTCAGCAGCTGGTTCTTTTGTCCTGTAGTTCGAGCAGACTCATCTGACTAAGCCTCCGTTGGTAAGCATTCTACACCACCACGAGCTCTTTTTCAATCCGTTGCCCCTGTTCTCCGAAGGCCTCTCGCCTCAGCATCTCCAGCGCCCACCAGATGTGAGGCGCCAGTCTGAGACCTCGCCAGATTTTGGAAGCGGTGATAAGGCTGGCATAGAGCAGCTCAGACGGCAAAGTTGTACAAAGACATCCAGTTTACCGCTGCACAAAAAGCCAGAATGTGCAATTATGGATTGTTGAACCTGTGATTCCGTCTGTACAAGAGTTTCGCAACAACCTCAACCTTGAAGTCAATAATGGTAATTGCTACAATAGGTCTGGCCATCAACCCGAGTTAAGCACAAAGGGGGTGGAACTTATGGCGAATAAAGCTGCCGAAAAAGCTTATGAACTTGGCAAGCACTATGAAAAGACCTATCGAGGCTGCAGTCAGTGCGTGATTGCCGCGCTCCAGGATGTTTTCGACGTCAGAAACGACGACATTTTCAAGTCGGCCACGGGGCTTTCCGGAGGCTCGGCGTTGTCAGGCGAGGGCGGCTGCGGCGCCTATGTCGGCGCCCTCATGGTCCTGGGCCATCTGGTAGGCCGGGAGAGGGACAATTTCGCCGACCCTGAAGGGGTTCGTTTCACGACCCACAAGCTGTCGAGGGAATTTTTCAACAAATTCATCGACAAATACGGTTCCATCGTCTGCCGCAATATCCAGACCAAGGTGCTGGGCCGGTACTACTATCTGGCCGACCCGCAGGAATTCCAGAAATTCCATGATGCCGGCGCCCATGATATCCACTGTCCGGAAGTCGTGGGCAATGCGGCGCGTTGGATGGCGGAAATCATACAGGACGCCAAACTGGTTTAACCGGGCAGGTCTTCCCGCTGCCAGGCCGCTTTTATCTGGGCAAACGTTTTCGCCGCCAGAACCTTGTCAGCGCGCTCCTGCTCTTTGGCGGTAAAAACATCGATGGTCCGGCAAATATCAGCCAGTTTATCTGCCGGGAATTTCACGGCACCGTTTTCGTCCATATGCACGATATCACCGGGGGCAACATCCATTGCGGCCACGGATACAGGAACGTTAATGGCACTTATCGCCATTTCACCATGTCCCGGCGTTATACCTGTGGTGAGATACTGCATCTCCAAAGGCCGTATTTCATCGATATCCCTGGTCGGGCCGTCGGTTACTACCCCCACCACTCCACAGGCCTTGAGGGCGATAGTCAATTGACCTCCCGCCAGGCCTACTTTGGGCTTTATCTCGGGTGGGAAGTCCTGCTTGATGACGAGGATTGTCGGTTTTTTCGCTTTCGCAATCGTTTCATACAGGTCGATGATAGACCAGCGCTGGTAAGTGGGGTTGGGCAAGGCGAAGGTCACCGTCACGGCATATCCAATCCTTGCGCTCAACTCAGGAAAGAGGCAGCGGACTGACTGGTCGGTGTACCAGTTCTGACGCCAGGGCTCGTAAAGTCCCAGACAGAGCGGGTTGTTCGGATACGTGGCGACGATATTGGTGACTGAGGGGGTATTGAAGCCACATAATTTTTCCAGCATTTCCTTTTCTGATAGCTCAGGCATATTCTCTCCTTTCCGTTTATTTCAACAATAGCCGTCCCATATTCTAACCCAATCGCACCTCGTTTTCCAAAAACATTGAAAATATCGGTCTTTGGAAAGGGGTCGGGACTGGTGTTATTATAGTAATGACGCTATTTAACCTGATAGAGGAGAAAAAGAGGTGAGCGCATGAAATATCTATTTCCATCACGTCGTACTGCGGTGACGAGCACCGGTGGTATGGTAGCATCAAGTCAATATCTGGCAACGCAGGCCGGTGTGAGCATACTCCAGCAGGGCGGCAATGCGGTTGATGCCGCCGTCGCCACTGCCGCCGCCCTGAACGTCGTTGAGCCGATGATGACCGGCTTGGGTGGTGACCTCTTTGCCCTGGTATATCTCCATCAGAGCGGGGAATTGAAAGCCCTGAATGCCAGCGGACGCGCCCCGTATGCGGCCAGCCTGGAAAAGATGAGAGGGCTGGGCTTTGGAAAGTTGCCGGAAACGGGTATCCATACCGTCACCATCCCGGGGACATTGGACGGCTGGTGTACCCTGCTTGAATCATGTGGCACCATGAAACTGGACCAGGTGCTGGCTCCAGCCATTGCCCTCGCCGAGAAGGGATATCCGGTTACCGAGATAACGGCTAACCGATGGCAGGACAGCCAGCCAAAGCTGGGAAAGGATGCGGTTGCTGCCCGGACCTACCTGCTCAAGGGAAGGGCACCTGAACCCGGCGAAATATTCGTGCAACCTGACCTGGCGAGTACCCTGAAAAAAATCGCGCGTGAGGGGCGGGATGTCTTCTATCGGGGCGAAATCGCCGAGGCAATCATGGCCTGCTCTCAAAAGCACGGCGGACTGCTCGCCATGAAAGACCTGAACGACCATACCTCCGACTGGGTAACGCCCATCAGCACGGATTACCGCGGATACGAGGTGTTCCAATGCCCGCCGAACGGGCAAGGTCTGGTTACGCTGCTCGCCCTGAACATGCTGGAAGGCTACGATATAAAGTCTATGGTGCACAACTCACCGGAATACCTGCATCTGCTGATAGAAGCGCTGAAGCTGGCTTTTGCCGATGCCGATAGATACGTCGCTGACCCCGATTTTGTTAGCATCCCTTTAAATCAACTGCTCGATAAAAAATACGCAGACAGTAGACGAAGCCTGATTCGTGGAGATAGGGCAGGGCAGAAGGTAAAGGCCGGTGTTCCAGATAAAGAAGGAGACACGGTTTATCTGGCGGCGACGGACAGAGATGGCAACAGCATCTCGCTGATAAACAGCCTGTACCAGGCCTTCGGCTCCGGCGTCGTTGTCGAGGGGGCGGGCATCTGCCTGCAGAATCGCGGCGCTCTATTTTCCCTTGAGAGCGACCATCCCAACTGCATCGCCCCGCACAAGCGACCGTACCACACCATCATCCCGGCCATGGTCTTCAGGGATGGCAGGCTGTTTCTTACCTTTGGCGTTATGGGTGGCTTCATGCAGCCGCAGGGGCAGGTACAGGTGCTGCTCAATATCATCGATTTCGGCATGGACGTGCAGACAGCGCTGGACGCGCCGAGGTTCAGGTATATTTCAGCCAGCAATGAATGTGTCTTTGAACCGGGGATTCCGGACAACATCCTCCAGGCACTGGCGGAAAAGGGACACAGTGTCGCCCGTCTGAACGACCCCTACTCCCAGCAGTTCGGCGGGGGGCAGATAATCATGGTGCATCCTGAGAACGGGGCGCTTATTGCCGGCTCTGACCCGCGTAAAGATGGCTGTGCCATGGGGACATGGTAGCTGTTTCCCCGCATTGTGTTTTCAGCACATGGCGGATTGAAAAAAATTATAAAGATATTGACAATAGCTGAATTAGGGCTATAATTAATGACACCTGTGGTGATATTACCTTAAGAACTGGTTGAGGTGAATGGTGCAAATGAAGGCGCCGGTACCGCTCAGTATAAGTGTGGTTGCTGGCGTTTTTTTATTTAGTTCATAAAGGAGGTAAATGAAATGCCGGAAGAAAAAATCCCCTCTATCATGCGTGAGTTCGTCAAAACTATGTCGGATGGTGACGCGGAGAAGACGCTCGCCTACTTCGCTGAAGATGGCGTCTGGGTAAACCCCGGTGGCACTTTCAGAGGCAAAGATGAGATACGACGTTACACGGCATGCCTGTACGACCAGATGAAGGATATCAAAGTCAAGGAATGCGGTAACGGCATCATTGTCCAGGGAAATAAGGCCTTTTTTGAGCATGAGATAACCGGTACCATGGGGGGCAAAAAGGCAACCATCCTGGCTATGTGTGCCTATGAGTTTGAAGGTGAGAAAATCAAAGAGACCAGGACAACCTACGATAGGCTTGCTATGGCACAGCAGGCAGTCAAGGGCTGGCTGCCCAAGATGATGGTCAATCTGATTGCCAAGCAGGCGGAGAAGGGTCTACGCTAATTAATTTCAGGCCAATCCGTAGAACTCGGGTCTGGTGCGCACCTCATTGATGAAGTCGGCCACCATGTCTTCCAGATTGTTGAACAGTGGCTGCCAGCCCCATTCCTCACGTGCCCGGCTATCATCTATCGTCTTCATGGTCTGGTTCTTATGGAATGCCATGACCACCGGGTCCGGCTTGTAGGTGACCTTGAGGTCGGGGATGAATTTCTTGATGGTGAGCTCCAGTTCCTTGGCCGTAGGCGCCGGCGAGAATTCGCTGATGTTATAACAGACCGTCTTGATATTCTCCCCGGGTGCCTCATAGAGCAGCAATGTGGCGTGGATGGCATCTTTGAAGTAGGTGAGGGGACTATATGCGTCCTCGGTGACAAAGCACTCATATGGCCTGCCGAGGGCGGCGTTTTCAATCATCCAGGCATTGTACTGGACAATCCCCGGCGTCTTTACCCCCGGGCCGATAACCCCGCAGTAACGCAGGCTGCGAAAGTCAAGGTCGAACCGGCGGCGGTAGAACCTGCCGAGGAGCTCGCCGTAGACCTTGCTCGCACCGTACATAGTAATCGGCCGCTGCAGGGTTGTGTCGGTAATGACCTCACCCGTATCCAGACCGTAGGAGGCGATGCTGCTGGGAAAGATAACCTTCTTCACCCCGAAAAGCCGGGCGGCCTCCAGTACGTACATGATGCCGGCAACGTTGGTCTGGAATGAGCCCCAGGGATTTCCCTCCGAGGGAACACTGAGCATGGCACCGAGATGGAAGATATCTTCCACCTTATTATCTTTGACCACATTCATCACTTCAGGCCAGACTTTAAGGTCGCCCTGAATGATTTTGACATTGTCCTTTATATCGGCCACGCGTTCCGGCCTGACAGCAATATCGAACAGGATAACATCCTGCCCTTTGGCTACAAGCTCATGCGCCAATCCGACGCCGATAAAACCCATGCCTCCGGTGATAAGTATTGGCATACCTGTATCAGCCTCCGTCCTGGTTCAGTGGTATCGCCTATTCCGGTAATTTGTCCTTACCGGCTATTTCCCTCAGCAGGTTAATGTAGTAACGAAAGCCTGCCAGAGGCACGTCAGGTGGTACCACGTGGTCGAGACAGGGGAAGTAGCCGCCGGTCTCCACAAGATAGGGCACTTTGGACATTACCTCTTCGTGTATGGCGTCCTTACCTTTAGTAAATACCCGCTTATCGATATTGCCGCCGAGGATGATATCTTTGCCGTACTTCTTCCTCCACACAGCGCCGTCCATCCGGGAGGCCACCTCTAACGGCCACGGGAAATTGACACCGACCTCCATCCAGAGAGGTATCAGTTCGTCGATATTGCCGTCGCTGTCCACGTGGAGGATGTCCACCCCCTGGCTGCGGAGATAGTCGGTGACCTGACGGTAGCGCGGCATCTCGAACTTGCGGAACATATCCGGCGAAATCAGGGGGCCGCTCTTGTAGGCCATGTCTTCCCAGAAACGAACGCAGTCGATTTTCATGTCCTTCAGTACCCGCTTGGCCACTTCCAAATCAAGATAGAGCACCTGGTCCATCATATCCTCAACCAGCTTGGGGTCGTCATAGAACATGTAGAGCAACTGCTCCAGGCCGGTCCACTCACGCAGCACGCCGAAGAAACCCTCCAGCAGGAGCATGGTGGGGACGTCCTCACGATTTCTTTGCTCCACATACTCATCCCAGGGTGAGGGCCAGCGTTCGGGAGTGTGTGGGTCAAGGCGTTTTTTGTATTCATTCCAGGTGGCCCTGTCCTTGACGGGGCGGTCCAGATATTTGGGCATGCGCCAGGGGTGCTCTTTGGAGACCTCAACTAACGAGCCACCATAGGTTGTTTCCACACGGTGGCGCTCGTCTTCCCGGATAACCTTGATTTCAAAGACGGGCATGACCGGCGGGGTAACGTGATAAGCGCCCAGGCTCTGCGCAGAAGCAATCGCCTTTAAATCAGAGCGGTTATGTTCCGAAATGATTTCCTGCAGGCCATGGAGGTGTTCAAATCCGAAGTATTCGTTAAGACCTTCCTGTGTTCTAATTGATTCCGGTGCGCCCTGCTTAATCCATTCGTCGAGCGTGTCTGCCCAGCAGCGGTGAAACCAGTCCATGACCATGAAATCGCCCAACCTCTCCCCGCGGCAGATAGCCTTAAAGCGCTCACGATCGGTCATTTTTCACCTACCCTAATAGCATTAATAAAAAAAATAGCAACTACAACTCGCCCTGCACCAGAGTCTCCGTGTCCTGGACGCCCTGAATGCCGCGGATTTCACCGATAATTATACGGGAAAGCTCGAAAAGGCTCTTCGCTTCGGTGGTGGCAATGGCATCCCAATGTCCGAAAACTAGGTCGACTTCAGATACACCGGGAATGGCGCGAATTCGTGATAGGGCATCAGACTCCAGGCCGGGGACAAGTTTTATGAGCAAATACCCTTTTATCATCACCGTGCCATTATACTCCCGAGATATGGCATTGGCAAGCGCTATTCGCCCAAACGGTTACCTAACGCGAGACCCGATTGGGCAATGAAGTCGGCGGCGGCTATCTTTGGCGAGCCTTTAGGCTGTACTCGTTTGATGAGTATAGCGCCGCCCGGCGCCGCCACCAGAAACCCCGATTCCGTAATCTCAATCACTTCGCCCGGCGCGCCCTTTATATCGCCAGTGCGCAGCTCTGAATCAAAGACCTTGAACTGGGTATCGCCGAGTCTCGTTGTAGCTCCGGGCTGGGGATTGGTGCCGCGGATGAGGTTGAAAATTTTCTGGGCCGGCTCGCTCCAGTCTATTTCCACCTGTGTACACAGACCTTCGTAGGTGGCCTGCGATTCGTCCTGTGGAATTTTTGGTGTTTTACCTTGTTTAATGAGTTCAATGCTTTCTTTTATTGCCTCAATGCCCATAGGGAAGAGCTTGTTAAAGTAGAGTGAACCCACGGTGTCGTCGGGGGCAATATCAACCTCTTTCTGCAGCAGAATTGGGCCGGTGTCTATACCTTTATCCGGCCAGAAGATGGTGAGGCCGGTCCTAGCTTCGCCGTTGATGACCGCCCAGTTGATGGCGCTGCCACCGCGGTGCCTGGGCAGCAACGAAGGGTGGTACTGTATGGTGCCGAGCTTGGGGCAATTCAGTATGGACTCGGGTACAATATCGGTAACGAAAGCCATCACGTTTAAATCCGGTTTTAACCGGGCATATTCTTCAAAGACTTCCGGGGCACGCATGTTTTCCGGCTGGAAGACGGGAATGTTGAGCTGAAGCGCCCGTGTTTTAAGCGGGTTTTCTCTGCCAGGGGTATCGGGGGTGGTGTAAACCCCGACCATCTCCTCCCCCATCTCGACTAATGCCTCTAAAATTTTTTCACCAAAGGCTGCCTGACCGATAAGGATGATACGCACCTGTTCATCTCCTATCCCAATAGCGCTAGACCATAATTTAATCCACATCCAATGATGTGTCAAATTGACAACGCTGACAGACCTGGCCAGCAGGAAGATGTCGACGCTATATTAAAGCAGGGTTAGCCAAATCCTGCAGTTCTGGTGTAAAATTATGGCGGTGTATAACTTCAGAGAATAACGGAGTCGTCTTTTTGGGAATTCAAAAAGCAAACAGTATGCTTTCTCCGGGAAGCTACTACTTCTCCGGGGATGAGGCGGTGGCCGAAGGTGCTATTGCGGCGCGATGCGGCTACTGTGCTGGCTACCCGATTACACCGGCTACCGAGACGCTGGAGCGACTTTCCATCAGGTTTGGTGAAGTGGGGGCGGTATT
Source organism: Chloroflexota bacterium (assembly GCA_018829775.1). Classification (NCBI taxonomy): domain Bacteria; kingdom Bacillati; phylum Chloroflexota; species Chloroflexota bacterium. The sequence goes on from JAHJTL010000020.1 coordinate 8,928, forward strand.
TATGCAGATGGAGGATGAGATTGCCTCTATCTGTTCCTGCATCGGGGCATCATGGGCGGGTGCCAAGGCGATGACCATCACCTCCGGACCCGGTTTCAGCCTGATGCAGGAAGCGATTGGCTACGCTGTATTTACCGAAACGCCACTCGTTATCGTTGATGCGCAGCGGTCCGGCCCCAGCACCGGCCAGGCGACCCGGGTGGGCAGCGGGGATATCATGCAGGCCAAGTGGGGCTCGCACGGTGATTATCAGGTCATTGCCCTTTCACCATGGTCGGTGCAGGAACTGTACGACCAGACCATCAGCGCCTTCAACCTTGCCGAGCGTTTTCGAGTCCCTGTTTTCGTTATGGCCGAAGAGGCAACCGCCCACCTGCACGAACGGATAGAGGTCGGTGCTGAGGTTGAACTGTTCAGCCGCGAGAAAAAGCCGGGCGCACCCCCATTTGATACAAAAGAGGAAGACGGCATTCCGCCGATGCCCGCTTTCGGTGACGGTGAGAAATTGCTCATTACCGGCTCCACCCATGACGAGTGGGGCGTGAGGAAAATAACCCATCCGGAAATCCACCGCAAGCTGGTGACCAGACTGCACAAGAAAATCTTGAATCGAAGCCAGGAAATCATCCAGTACGATGGTCATTATCTGGGCGATGCTCAAATAGCTGTCATCTGTTATGGCTTCACCGCCAGAAGCGCCCTGTTCGCTGTGGAGCAATTGCGCGCAGAAGGCAAAAAAATCGGCGTGCTGCGCCTGAAGACGCTCTGGCCCTTTGCCGGTGAATTGGTTAAGGATATCGGGTCCAGGGTGGAAAAAATCTTTGTTCCGGAAATGAATATGGGTCAGGTGGCCGGTGAGGTCAGGAAATACGCTGCCTGTGAGGTGCTGTCCTACGGCCAGGTCACAGGTGAAGTCATCCACCCGCACACGATTATGGAGCAGTTGAGGGGGCTCGTATAGTGGTCAGAGAACTGGAGAAATACCTGCGTCCCGGAATCGGGGTTACCACCTACTGCCCCGGCTGCGGTGAAGCGATTCTACAGGGGCTCATCTTAAGGGCGATAGACGAGCTCAAGCTCAATATGGATGAGATGCTGTTTGTCTCGGGCATAGGCTGTGCCGCCTGGATACCGAGCCCGTATTTTAATGCCGATTCGCTGCATACGCTGCACGGTCGGACCATTGCCTTTGCCACCGGTGCCAAGATGGTCAACCCGAAATTGAAGGTCATGGTGATATCCGGCGATGGCGACCTCGCCGATATCGGCGGAAACCATCTCATTCACGGTGCGCGCCGGAACATGGATATGACCGTCATCTGTGCCAATAACCAGAACTACGGCATGACCGGCGGCCAGGTTTGCGCCACCACACCAGAAGGGGCTCTAACCATGACCACCCATCAGGGCAATCCATTTCGACCTTTTGACCTCTGCCGGCTGGTTAAGGCAGCCGGGGCGGTCTACGTGGCCCGCTATGCCGTTACCCAGCCCATGGCGATGATACGGGGCATCAAGAAGGCCCTGCAAACGGAAGGCTTCACCTTCATCGAGGCGCTAACTCCCTGTCCGGTGCAGTTCGGCCGCCGGAATAAACTGGGCAAACCGGCGGAGATGCTCAAAGACCTGATGTCCAGGTGTGTTTCCGAGGAAAAAGCGGAAGCACTATCTCCTGAAGAATTAAAGGACAAAATAATCACCGGAGAACTATAGGTGGGTGGCATCAAACAGGTATTGATATGTGGCTACGGCGGCCAGGGGATTGTCCTCGCCGGCACGATTCTGGGACAGGCCGCTTTCAATGATGGGAAATGGGTGGGCGGCACTAACTCCTATGGCGCTGCCTCGAGAGGCGGTGCCTGTCGTGCTGAAGTGGTTATCTCTGACCAGCCAATTAGCTATCCATACGTCATTGAAGCCGATATATTAATCGCTATGTACCAGACAGCCTATAGCAGATACATTGGGCAGGTAAGAAGTGAAGGAGGCATCGTTGTTTACGATGACCACTTCGTCTCTCCCGGTGAAGTCGATGGCTTGAAGCAGGTGCCGATTCCGGCAACGAGGACAGCCATCGAAGAGTTTAAAAGCGAAATCGTGGCCAACATGGTTATACTGGGGGCCGCGGTGGAGGTTACCGGCCTGGTAACGAAAGACGCCCTGCGCTCGGCGGTTGCCGGGACGGTAGCGGAGAAACTCAGAGAACTCGATTTGAAAGCGGTGGAGGCGGGTTTCACGCTGGGAAGCGGGAAATCCGTTTAGAGACCATTATCGTGAAAGGTGATAGACGGGCATGCCGGTAGAAGGCAGAACACATATGCCGATTATAGAGCACGGTAAGTGTAACCAGTGCCGGATGTGCCGACTTCTCTGTCCTGACCTGGCCATGACCCTGAATGAAGAAACAGGCCAGATTGAAATCGACCTTGATTTCTGCAAAGGTTGCGGCATTTGCGTGGCTTTTTGCCCCAAAGAAGCAATCAAGATGAAACTGGAAAAATAACCGGAGGTAGAAATGGCTTTTAAAGCAGTCATGGTGGTGGCCAACCCGATGATTCCGCATGATGAAGCGGACTACCGCAGAATCGGGGTGGAATTTATCACCAGTCCATGCCAGACGGAAGAGGAAATCATAGAAGCTGCCAGGGATGCTGATTTCGTCCTCACCTTCAAAAAACCGTTTACGGGCAAGGTCATGGAACAACTGACACGGTGCCGGATGGTCTACAACATCGGCACCGGCTACGAGACGATTGACCTGGAAGCGGCAACCGAGCACGGCATCTGCGTTTCCTATCCCGATGCTTACTGCAGTGAAGAAGTTGCCGAGCATGCCATGGCCCTGATTCTCGCCTGCGCCCGCAAGCTGGTGCGTCTGGACCGGGCGGTGAGAGAGGGGAAATGGGAGTCATATGAGAAACGTGAAATACGGTTCAATATTTTACCCCCGATTTTCCCGATTCGAGAGCAAACGCTGGGACTCATTGGTTTCGGACGGATTGCCCGGAAACTCGTCCCCAAAGCCAGGGGATTTGATATGCGGGTGCTCGCCTTCGACCCGTATATCGGCCAGGATGTCTTTGCCGAATACGGTGTGGAGGCAGTTGATTTACCGTACCTTATCGAGAATTCAGACTTTATTTCGGTGCACGCCGCCTTCACCTCCGATGCCAGGCACATGCTGGGAGCGGAACAGTTCCAGAAAATGAAATCGACAGCTTACGTCATCAACTGCGCCCGCGGTGAGTTTATCGACGAGGAAGCACTGTACGATGCCGTCACTCGAGGAGAGATTGCCGGTGCCGCGCTGGATGTGATTCAGGAAGAAAGCATGCCATCGAGCCATCCACTGCTCAAACCGGATAACATCATCATCACGCCGCACACTGCTTACTACTCTGAAGAATCCCTGGGCCGGCTCAGGAAACGGCCGTTTGAAGAGATAGCCCGCATGGTAAACGGCCAGTGGCCGCAGTGGCTGCTCAATACCGAGGTAAAGAAAAAGTTCGAGCAAAGATGGGGAAAACAGTCTGCATAAAGAGGTGAGTGGCAATGAAATTTCAGGGCGTTGACTATTATCAGATTGACGAATTGCTTTCCGAGGAAGAAAAGATGACCCGGACGCTGGTCAGGGAATTCCTCGAAAATGAAATAGAACCGCTGGTGGCCGATGCTTTCCACGAAGAGAAACCGCTGGACCTGGAGGTAATTGCGCCCAGGATGGGAGAGCTGGGCATGATTGGCGCTTTTTTCCCCGAGGAATACGGGTGCGCCGGCGCCAACTATGTGACCTTCGGCCTGGTGTGTCAGGAAGTGGAAAGAGTTGATAGTGCCCTGAGGACTTTCATCGCGGTGGAATCGGGGCTGGTGATGTACCCCATATGGCGCTACGGTTCCGAGGAGCAGAAGCAGAAATGGTTGCCGCTGGTTGCCCGAGGGGAAAAGGTGGGCTGCTATGGCCTGACTGAGCCGAATCGCGGCTCGGATGTCGCTTCGATGGAAACGGTGGCTAAAAAAGTAGCTGACGGTTGGGTGATTAACGGAACGAAACAGTGGATAAGTGAGGCGTCAGTGGCTGATTTCGCCGTTGTCTGGGCACAGACCGAGGAAGGCATCAGGGGTTTTATTGTGGAGAAGGGTACCGAGGGATTTACTCAAACCTTTCAGGCACGCAAAGGCTCGATGCGGGCCAGCGATGTCGGCGAGCTTGGCTTTTCCGACTGTAAGGTGACATCGGAAAGTATACTGCCGGAGGCGAAAGATCTGCGGGCACCATTCAGCTGCCTCAACCAGGCTCGGTATGGCATCTCCTGGGGTGCCATCGGCGCCGCTATGGACTGTTATGAGACGGCATTAAACTACACCAAGGAACGGGAGCAGTTTGGCGCCCCGATTGCTGCCTATCAGCTGGTACAGGAAAAGCTGGTCACCATGCTCATTGAGATTACCAAAGCGCAGCTGCTGTCTTACCGGCTGGGCAGGCTGATGGACGATGGCAAAGCGAGCCATGCCCAGATTTCCATGGCCAAGAAGAATAACGTTGCCACCGCCCGCATGTGCGCCCGGCTGGCGCGCGAGATGCTGGGGGCCAATGGCATCTCTCTGGATTACTCCCCCATTAGACATATGGCTAATATCGAGTCGGTTTATACTTATGAGGGTACTGATGATATCCATACCCTGATTCTGGGGCAGGATATCACCGGAATATCGGCATTCCGCAGGGAACTATAGGGAGGTCAGGTTGAAAATACTGGCTATTGTCGGCAGTCCCAGACTGAATGGTAATACCAATTTTCTGGTTGACCAGGCGCTTGATGAGGCGGCGAAACTAGGGGCAGAAACGGAGAAGATAGTACTCAGCCAGCATACCGTAAATCCCTGTCTCGGTCACGATAATTGCGCTTCCCTTGAGTCCTGCACTCAGAAGGATGATGCCGGCTGGATTCTGGATAAGTTCCGTGAGGCAGACGGGGTTATCCTGGCAAGCCCGGTTTATTACTACAATGTGTCCGCCCAGATGAAAGCGTTCATCGACCGAAATTACTTCCTCTACAAACATGACCAGAAATACATGGCCAGAGCAGTGGGTATCATCATAGTGGCCGAGCAGATAGGTATTGAGGATACCCTGTACACCTTGAGGCAATTCATTGCTGACTTCAATGTTGAGGAAAACAAGGTTTTCATCACCAGCGGCTATGCGGACCAGCCCGGGGAGGTAAAGGATAACCTGCCCCTGTTGGAAGAAGCCCGGGAGCTGGGCCGGAAAATGGCGGCAAGCCTGAAGTAGGAGTTGCGGATTGAAAATCGGTGTGATTTCAGATACGCATGCCCAGACTATGGAAGATATCCCGTGGTCAATCTTAAACGCGATGGAGGACGTTGACCTCATTGTACATACAGGGGATTTTACAGAAAGGGCGGTGCTGGAGGGGTTCAGGGAGCTCGGGGAGGTAAAAGCAGTTTACGGTAATATGGACTCGGGCGAGCTGAAGCGGATGCTGCCCGATAAGCGGACTATTGAGGTTGCGGGGAGACAGATCGGGCTTTCCCATGGCTCCGGGGGGCCGTGGGGGATGGCGGAAAGAGTGCGGCCATTGTTTGGCGATATTGACATTATCATCTTCGGGCACTCTCATTTATCATTTAATGAGTATATACGGGGAACGCTCATGTTCAATCCGGGGCGTGCCCGAGATTCCTATGGCATTGTGACCATAGAGAAAGAGATAGAGGCTGAGATAGTAAGGGTTTGAGTCGCCAAAAAACGGGTTCTGCCGATAATTCAGAACGAGGCACACCTGCGTCTGCCGAAAAGGGTGGTGTGGACAGGAGACCGCTCTTTTTTTACGGCTGGGTCATTGTCGGCATCGCCATAATCGGCATGATTCTGGTTTACGGCACGCGTCACTCCTTCTCCGTTTTTTTCCCACCCATTCTCGATGAGTTCGGCTGGAGCCGTGGCAGCACGGCGCTCATGCTTTCTCTGAATATTCTCATATACGGTCTCACGGCACCGATTGCGGGCAGCCTATGCGACCGCTGGAAGCCCAACCGGGTCATTATAATCGGCGCTACCGTGCTGGGGCTGGCCACAGCCGGCTGCGCTTTTGCCCGTGAACTGTGGCATTTTTACCTGTTATTCGGCTTTTTAATGCCCATAGGAACGGCATTCAGCGGCTGGCCGATGCTCGGGCCGACGCTGGTCAACTGGTTTGCCAAGAGGCGGGGTATGGTCATGGGCCTGGCGCAGGTGGGTGGCGGACTCAGCTTTACCTACGGCATGTTTGTTGAGTTCGTTATCGTTCAGGTAGGCTGGCGTTACACGTACTTCGTTATCGCCGGTATTGTCATTGCCGTTCTCGTTCCCCTTTACTTCTTTTTCTACCGTTATCGTCCGGAGAATAAAGGTCTTAAGCCCTATGGCGCTGATAATCAGTGGGCGGAAATTACCGCCAGTGCTACGGAAGACCGAAAATCTGTGCCCGGTGGCTGGACACTGCGGAAAGCATTGAGGACATATCAGTTGTGGTTCATGCTGGCATCCCAATCACTTTACTGGGGCGTTGGTGCCTATATGGTACTGGGCCATCAGGTCAAGTTTGCCGAAGACATTGGCTACAGCAGCACCTTCGCGGCATCTGTCTTCGCCCTCTTCGGTATTTTCGTGGCCGTGGGACAACTGTCCGCAGGCCTGTCCGACTGGATAGGGAGGGAGAAAACGATGACGCTCGCCGTCATTCTGACCCTGGGGGCGCTCACCGCTTTGATTTCGGTGCGTGATACGTCGCAACCCTGGCTTCTTTACCTGTACGCCATGTGTTTTGGCTACGGTGCCGGGCTGTGCGCACCGACCATCTATGCCGGACTGGCGGATATCTTTCATGGCCGGAATTTTGGTGTCCTGTCCGGGCTGCTGATGACTGGCTTCGGCATCGGTGGGGTAATCGGGCCATGGCTGGGTGGCTTCATCCATGACGTTACCGGGAGCTATAACAATGCCTTTCTTCTGGCCATGATGTGTTTCGCTCTTTCCGGCATTACCTTCTGGATTGCTGCACCGAGGAAAGCGGAAAAGCTGCGAGCTCAATTATGAGCTTTTCAAGGTTGAGTATCTCTTCAGATATTAATATCCCTGTTCCGTTCTCCAGGCGGCAATCTGTGCGGCATGTTCCCGGTAGTGGCCGATGGCATCAAGGCGAAGTCGCTTGGTGAAGCGAGGACTGGCAAAGGCGCTTTCAGGGACGTTCTCCAGGAATTGAACCAGCTTTTTATGGGTGGCCAGCAGCTCCTCTTTTACTCGTTTCAGGGGCAGATGTCGCTTGCGCGCCTGCTCTCTGGCGTTGAAAGCATCAATGCCCATGTAGCGCGGGAGCGGCTTGCCTTCCAGAATGAGAGGCAGGGCTTTCAGAGCTTCTTCTTCCCAGGTGGCAATATGGGCCATGACGTCGCGGGTTGACCAGTGACCTACGGCGCCCGGCAGAAGGAGAACATCTTCCGGCAATCCTTTCCATGTATTAAGGAGCGCCTGCCACTCCCGTTTCAATCTGTCCAACGTGCGCGCTTTTTTCACCACCGATAACCAGCCTAGCTGACGTTTATGCTTAGATTTTGCAGTATATTGCGCGCGGCGCTCCGTAATATGCTGGTCGTGTTCAGGCTGAAGAACCGGGCACCCTGCTGGATGAATTCCCTTATCTGTTCCGGACGGTCAGCATTGACCGCTCCCACCCCCACCACCTTGCCCGCAGCACACCCCTCATTGATGATGCGGTTAACAGCGTCTTGAATTTTCGGGTCGTCCAATTTACCCGGCACGCCTGAGGAGATGGAGAAATCAAGTCGGCCGATCCAGAGTACATCAAGGCCCTCCACGGTAAGTATCTCAGTTAGATTGTCAAGCGCTTCCATTTCCTCGACCATGGCGATTACCAAGGTTTCCCGGTTGGCTTCCCGGATATAGTCCACGACGGACATGCCGCTCAGGTTCATTGAGCGGCCACCGGCGCCGCGCTCGCCTTCCGGCGGATATTTAACTGCTCTGACGGCGGCTTCGGCGTCCTGTTTGGTATTGCAGTGGGGAAAGATGATGCCCATGGCCCCGGAATCGAGGAAGCGATTGGTAATCCCGGGGTCGCTGTTCGGCACACGTACTATGGGAGTCAATCCGGCAAGTTCGGCGGCCCGTATCATCTCCTGGCAGGACTCCTCGCTGGATGGCCCGTGTTCGAGGTCGAAGTAGACGAAATCAAAACCGAGGCCTGTCAGGTTTTCCGCAATGTGCGGCGAGGTAAAGTCCATGCGGACACCGATAGCTGTTTTGCCTGCCTTGAGCTTTTCCTTGGTAGCATTTTTCATTGACATTCTCCTTTTATCTCCTTGGCTAATCGCTGCACTTCAGCAGTACCTTCATGAAATTGGCCCCGCGTTCAATCTCCTCAAAGGTATCCTGTATCCTTTCCAGTGGACGCACGTCGGAAATCAATCGTTCGAAGGGAACAGCCCTGGCTGCAACCAGTGGAATTGCGGTCTCAAAGTCTTCCGGCTCATATAGCCTGACTCCTCGAAGCCTGAGTTCCCGCAAAAAAAATTGTCCCAGGCTCACAGGTACCGGCTCGGCAAAAATACCGACAATGACAATGCGTCCCCTTGTTCTGGCCAGCCGGGTCATCATTTCTGCGCCGGGCGCCAGTCCGGTTACTTCGAAGACAACATCGGCTCCAGCCCCACCGGTTTTCTCAGCTACATATGCCGGCAGGTCGGTCTCCTTCGGATTGACCACTTCCAGGCCGAATTCCCGGGCCAGGTTAATACGGAAAGGATTGATTTCAGAAACGAAGACATGTGCTCCCTTCAGTTTGGATTCCAGTGCCACCAGTATGCCAATAGGTCCGGCGCCAATGACAACCACATGCTCATTTTCGGTGACCTGCCCGAGGCGGACGGCATGTGCGCCCACCGCCACCGGTTCAACCAGCGCCGCCAGTTTGATGTCAATGTCATCAGGCAGGCGGTGCAGCGTTTCCGCCGGCACCGTCCAATTGCCCTGAAAACACCCCGGCGTGTCCACGCCGAGCACATTTATCTGATGGCAGACGTTGTAGTGCCCCATCTTGCAGGCCGGGCAGCGCCCGCAGGAAACCACCGGCCTGACCACCGCTTTATCGCCAAGCTTGAAATCGACGACGCCCTGGCCGACTTCGGCAACCGTGCCGGACATCTCGTGGCCGATGACCTGCGGCAGCGTGGTGCGGTGGTCCATATGCCCCAGATAGATATGGACATCCGTTCCGCAGATGCCGCCATAGGCGATATTCAGTCTGACCTCCCCGCGTCCCGGTGGCCGGGGAGGGGAATCACCAACGTAGAAGCTTTTATTTCCCTGGTAGAACGCGCCTTTCACAGTTACTCTCCATAATTGATTCTTATAAGGTGCATACACGGGTATGCAGGTCACTGTGGACACTAATATAGCATATAGAAAAACCCTGCACGTAATTATAGCATAAATTGAGGATTTGCCCGGGAGGGAGGAAGGGCTGCGTTGAAGATATTGAATGAACTTTTAGGGATAAAAAAGATATGATTTCAGGGAGTCAGGTTAACCGGCTGGTAAAATGATTTATCCCTTAATCATAGCTGTAGGTGAGCGGGTACAGCTCACTGCCGGGCAGGTCGGCACGGCCATGCAGCTTTTCGGAATACCATATTAAACTGTTATCCACAGTAACCTGGAGACCGCCTGCAGCGCCATATAACTCAAGGTTCTCTAATAAAACGGTACCATTAGGAGCATACAGGACTGCGTCTACAACAGGCCCTTGTAACGTAATATCCCCGTAAAGGGAAGTGATTACGGGAATATCTTCCGAGCCGTAACCCCCTCCAAGTATCTGGACATCCCCCTCGCAGATAATATGCTCCCTACCTTCAATATTACCGTTGTTGACTTGTAAGTAGCCATCAATATATAGAGGACCTGCCAGTACCACCGTCGTCCAGGCGTCTACTATCATGTTTCCGGTAACGTACTTGGGTCCCACATTATCAAAAGTACCCCCGCCACTAAATTCGAGGTTATCAACGGTGCCGCCTTCCTGGGCTATGGTCTTATACAGTTCAGCATTGGTGGTGGGGAAAGTTAAGTTATCGCTGCCTTGCGTGACGTTGCCGGTAACGTATCCTTCGCCAGTGATTGTGCCTACAGCGGAAGCATCACCCCATATCTTTCTTTCACCTTTCGGGGGTCCCGAAATATCTATATTGATATTGGAATGTATAGGTGCTCCAAGGCCCTGGTCAGGATGTGTATCCACATTTGTATTATTAATGGTGAGGTCCTGCTTTGCGGCCAGGGCATAAGCAAAGGAACCGTGGCTGATGTTCACAAATGACCTGATTGTGGTGCTGCCGCAGCCGCCACCGTGGGCGGTAGAGTTTATGGAATAAAGGCCGCCACCTATATACTCGATAGTAACATCTACCGTTCTGTCGTTTGCAGTAAAATTTTCCGTCACTGCTGATTCAGCATAAGCAGCAGCGTTATTATATATTTTACAGGTGGCATACTGCACGCCAGCATCGGCTGAGTAATCATTTAATGTTCGGCACTCGATTGTCTGATTGTAATTCAAGTTGGTAAAGACATGGTTCAGCACCGGAATCACCAGCAGACTGCCCACCGCCAGCAGGATAAGGGCGATTACTATGGTTTGTCCGGATTCTGACTTCCTGAACATCTTTATCACTCTATAAATATGATACTACATGCAACCCGATTAATGAAGATTCAAGCCATCAAAGCAATTATATACATATTAATTGCCTCAGAGCATTAGCTGGATTATGAAGATTTTTAAAGAGCCGGATAGAATGAATTTGACTGGCTGCGAGAGGAAAAAGGTAGCCCGGAATTAAACTCCGGGCTACCAATACTGAATATTTGCTCTTGAATTACGCCGAGCTATTATTTGTGCTTCTGTATGTTACCTTTTATTCCTTTTGACCAACTACCATAAATTTCAGGGCGCCCACTAATATCGTCAAAATAGATACTTATAACATCCGTGTTAGCTCCATTACCGCCGTCTTGTATAATAACGTAAAAATCTATTCCCGAACCCTCTAGCGTCCCATTTAACTGGGCCCCTAATGTACTAGGAATAACGTCAGTAATTGTGCCTTTTAACTTTAACCCAGAATTATGGTTAACAAGATTAAATTGCCCCTTTGCTTCACCATTTGTTATTTGTGCATTGAATCCAAATGATACTTTGTCTCCCGGCTGCGCATAGTCGTTTGGATAAGTCCAGTTAATAAATGTACCACCTCCGGTAACTTTGTCTCCGGGACCAGCGCTGACGCTGTATCCCGTACCGCCCATAACCAGTGCCACCATTAATAGACCGACCAGAATATATTTCGCTTTCATTTTTTCCACCTCCTAATTTACTTTAGGATACTTTGATTTTAATTGTTATATACCGTCCAGTCAAGGAAAAACGAGCCTAAAATATTACAATAGTATTACAACCCGTTACGATTCTATTAAACTAAAGTACTGTTCTAAAGCCAGAGTTCCTGATGCCCATTCCGTGAGCTATAACCTCTGGCCGACATCATATACCCTGGTGACTGATTCTCCCTCGCGGGTGGCTGTTACCGTAAGCCGGTAATATCCCAGGGTGGCGTTCACCGTACTGAAAGTGCAGTTATCCGCGTCCAGGTAATCGGCAATAAAGGTCTCTGAAATGAGGTTGTCCGAGGCGTCATAGAGCTGGCGTTTCAGCTTACTGCCCTCGAAGACATAATTAGCGCTGTTATCATTGTTCTCATTAATGTCAACCGGTAATCTTAGAGAAAGTGGAAAACCGTTTGGGTCGGTGGCGGTGACATTCCTCGATGTCTGAACATCGCGCGTAACCCAGAAGCCTGCGTTCTGTACCTGAGGCAGAGCTGTATTCTGCCCTGCCATCTGGCCATAGTTCAGGAACAATATGGTTATGGTCGCGGCAATTGCCCCTACCACCACTGCCATTATGGCCGAGCCGACCACAATTTCGAGCAGAGTAAAACCTTTTTGTCCTTTGCTCATCCCTTTAACCACTATGCCGATACGTTGTTATCTGCATTTTCTGCTCGTTATTTCGTCTGACCGTTATATTTATGCTCTGCAGTTCGAATGCACTACTATTGGCACTGATGACGGCTCCCGGTGTGCTTATATTAACTGAATAACCGGCTGCGGCTAAGTCAGAAGGGATTGTTATCAGTTCGTAGCTGGTTGCCGGATAATCAGGGTCGTAGTCGGCCACCAGGATATAGTCCTGAACCTTGATGTATTCTATCTGTGATTTGGCCAGGCTCTCTGAGGCCACCTTTTCCTGGCTTATACCTACGGCATTGAAGGTACTGGTCATGCCGTTGATGTAGGCAACCGCGATTATTCCGAGAAGAGCCAATCCGACGAGGATTTCAAGCAGCATCACGCCTTTCTGCCCCAGGTTAATGCCGCCTACCCTGCCTAGTATCCACCGCATGATACTGTTCCTCCGCCGCAACTTGTTATTCCCCCACCTCTAAAAAATAACCTTTTGTCTGTTAATATGTAAACTCAATAATAATAATATAAGAGATAGCCTGCAATTACAAGCTTCAGCTATAATCCCGAACGTGGTTGTAATAATATTGTAATGGAGCTGGCACGGCTGGCCAATGTGAACAGGTAAACTGGAAGGCATGCTATCTAATCGGTGGAAAGGTCGCAAATCCTGGCGGCAGTCAACCGGGCGATATCAGAACTCTTTAACTTAACCAGTTTGGACCGGGCGCCGCCGCCACACCAGACGTAATCACATTGCATGACCTTTTGGTCAATGTATACCGGTATTCTCTTTTTGTGACCCACCGGAGGTATGCCGCCAGTGGGGTAACCGGTGGCAGCTTTGGCAGCAACATCGGAAGCCAGCCGCACCGACTTCGAACCGGAGCAACGTTCCAGCTTGTGACGGCTCACATCGACATCGGCAAGTACCACCGCCAGCAGCGGTCTGGCATCCTGGTCAACGAAAACGATGGACTTGACAATCTCGCTCAAAGGCATGCCGCTGGCCTCAGCCGCCTCGGCGGCGTGGTGGGTGGCCCTTTTCTCTATGAATTCGAATTCAATCTTGTTGCTGACCAGAAAGGCGGCCAGGTTCATTAAACTGCCCACAGCTAGCAATTCTACACAGCAAAGATAACTTTTGCAATATATTTACGGGTAATAGAATTCGTCGGTGCTTGACAAATGCGGCGAGGCTCAATAAACTGCGCTTACCCGATGTTTTAAATAGTCAGGAGGAAATCCAATGGCAAAAGCTGATTGTGTCATCAGGGGAGGTCTGGTCGTCAGTGGGAAAGGGATAACCAGAGCGGATATTCTGGTGGGAAACGGGGTAATTCAGCAGGTGGGGGAAAACCTCGAAGCACCAAAGGCGATTGATGCTTCCGGTAAGTATGTGCTTCCCGGCATCCTGGATGTCCACAACCATCCCGTCTACGCCGACAAAATGGACACCTTTTCCATATCGGCGGCCTATGGCGGAGTTACCACGGTAATCCCGTTCTTTGGCAATCTGGCGGCGTGGGGCACACCCGGAAAGACCTCTGAGGTCATCAAAAGGATGATTGAGGAAGGGGAGCGAATATCCTATCTCGATTTCGCCGTCCATGCCGCGTTCTTTGCCGAAGATGACGTCAAAGCGGAAGTCCCGGAGCTGCTCAAGATAGGAGTGCCCTCTTTTAAGATGTTCATGACATATCCCAAAAGGGGCATGATGATGCCCGATGATAAAATGCTGGCAGCCATGGCGGTGGCGGCGGCCGACGGCGGCTTGGCCATGGTGCACGCCGAGAACGGCTATGCTATCGACTACCTCGTGGAAAAGTTCATTGCTGATGGCAAAGTTTCCCGGGAGTATTTCATGCCGTCGCAGCCAAATATTCTGGAGGTAGACGCGGTTCGAAAGGCGGCCACCTATGCTGCTCTCACTGACTGCCCTCTCTATTATGTGCACCTGAGCGCCCGTGAGATTCCCGAGATAATCACCGGCATGAAGCAGGAGGGGAGGCGCATTTATGGCGAGACCTGCCCGCAGTACCTGTCCCTGACCAACCAGTCTGTGCTGGAGAAGGGGGCCCTGGGCAAGGTAGGCCCGCCCCTGAGGGAAAAAGAGGACAACGAGGCGATCTGGCGGGGGCTGGCCAGCCATGCCATCGATACCGTGGCTAGCGATTCGTGCAATGTCAAAATGGAACAAAAAGAGTGGGGTGGGGCTTCCACGGATTTCATCAGCGGGTCGGAAGCCAAGCCAAAGCCGGGCAATATCTTTGAAGCACGCTTTGGCATGCCATCTGTGGAGCCGATGCTCCAGGTGGTGTACCACGATGGCGTGAATGGTGGACGCATCACTCTGCCGCGTCTGGTACAGACCATGTGTGAAAATCCGGCAAAGATATTCGGGCTCTATCCGAAAAAGGGCGTCATCCAGGAAGGCTCCGACGCTGATATAGTCGTGTTCGATCCGTCGCTGCCGTCTACTCTCAGCGCGGAGAAAATGCACAGCAATGCCGACTACACCCTCTTTGAGGGCAAGGAGGTTATGGGTGCCCCTGTCTTCTCCATGCAACGCGGCGAGGTGTTAATCGAAGACGGTCAGCTCAGGCGAAAGCAGGGCAGTGCCAAGTTCTTACCCGGGAACCGTGACCTGGCCGCCTATGCCAAGAATGGATTCCCGGTAGAATAAATTTGAACCGGTGATGTGTCAGGGCTTGCTTAACGGTATGTTTTACAGCGCTTTAGTATAGATGTCCTTGACATCATCTTCAGTCAGATTTCTCGGGTTGGGCACGAAAAGTCGGCTCAGCTTCATACCTCCCTCCACGAGTGCCGGGATGTCAGCTTTGGTAATACCGTAATCGCTCAACCTGGCCGGAATGTTAACGATTTCAAGCAGCCGGAATATATGAGCCACGAGCTTCTCGACTGCCTGGTAAGACGTGAGTCCTTCCGTGTTTTCCCCCATGGCCTGTGCAATGGCAGCGTATTTCTTTAAACTGCCGATCTTGTTGCAATCAACGACGTACGGCAGCATAACCGCGTTGGCTCTGCCGTGGGACAGATGATATTTGATACCCAGTATATTGGATAGCGCGTGAACCGCTCCCACATTACTGCTGGTGAAGGCCATACCGGCCAGGGTTGCGGCCAGGGACATATGGTATCTCGCTTCAATATTTTCTGCCTTGGCATATGCCGCTGGCAGGTATGCGGCAATTAGACGAACTGCCTCGAGGGACAAAACATCGGAGAAGGGCGTGGCAAGCGCCGAAACATATGATTCTACGGCATGAACCAGGGCATCGACGCCGGTATCGGCGGTTACCTTGGACGGCATTGATAACGTGAGCATGGGGTCGACGATGGCAACATCGGCCAGGTTCATATTACTGTGAACTGCCGCTTTCAGGTGCTGTGCCTCATCTACGACCACAATCACGCGGGTGACTTCGCTGCCAGTCCCGGCCGTGGTCGGAATCAGTATCTTGGGGAGTCCTCTCAGGGGAACCAGCTCTAGTCCGGCATAATCAAGAATCTTCCCTTTGTTCTTAACCACGATGGAAATACCCTTGGCAACATCCAGGGAGCTACCCCCGCCGACGCCGATAACGAGGTCTACTCCGTTTTCTACCGCCATCCTGGCACCATCATCAACGTTGCGGGCCGGCGGTTCGGCCTCCACCTGGTCGAAAATATCGAAATCTATATTATGGGCTTTAAGCGAGTCCTTTACGTCCGCCAGCAGGTCGGCTTTCACCACTCCCTTATCGGTAACAATGAGCGCCTTTTTCGCGCTTAACTGCTCTGCTTCCTTTCCCACCTGGCTGACGGTACCGTTCCCGAATATGACCTTGTTTGGCGACAGGAAAGTGTTCACTTTATTCATCATGGAACTACCTCTCTTTCTTTCATCGAAATTGGTATACCGCAACCATTTTAGTACGTAAAGCGTCAAGTATCAATAATGGTGCGTGAGAAAATTTAATAGATGGAGACGGGCAGAAGAAAAAATTAATTATCGAATCGGAAACGAATGGAAAATCTTATGTGTACAATGAATCTGGGAATTGCGCTATTCGATGTATTTTAGGCAGTCTTCGATTTGTTCAAGGTCGCAGACTATTGTGGGGGAGGCAGTATCGATGCCGACGATACCATCGCGGTCAACAGTATATTTAAACTGGCTATATCTCTTGGTGAGATAGTGAGGATAAAGGCTGTGCTCTGCTGAGGGAAAATTCGCCATATCATTTGTGGCCAGGGTAACGGCTGGAACCGCTTTCACTCCCTCGATTACCCTCATTGATTGGAGGGTGGACGTTATGATGTTATGCTCATAGCGTGCCGAGATATCTTGAACTGCTTCTATCAGACTTGAAGATAGGGCTGGCGATTCAGCAATTAACATCTTTGAATTCAAAAAGCTGAACTCCATGCCGTTTTCTGCCTGGGCGAATGTGAAATAGCTCTTCCCCAGTATTAAAAAGAAGAGGGAAATAATGACGATAAACACCACACGCGGTACGTGAATAAAAAGAACTCTCATGCCACCCGACTACCTCACATTATTTCCATTAAGCATATGTATTTAGTTTAATACCTGAAGTGTCGATAGTAAATCACCCATTCTTATGATTCCCCATACTCTAATGGGTGATTTATTAATTAGTAAAAAAGGTGGATTATAGCTACAGTGGCGAAAGAGTCGGGACTGAGGAACGTGAGGTTGGGTAACGTCCGTCTGCTGGGCAATAGCTATTGAATACGCTAGTCCGTTGGCTTGACCATGCGGGGATGGATGGCCATCAATCCACCATCGACAATTAGTACCTGTCCTGTGATGTAATCTGATTCTGAAGAAGCGAGGAACAGGACAGCATTGGCGATATCCTCTGGTTCTGCCGCCCTTCTTAAAGGTATTCTATCCATACCTTCGATGAAGTCAGGTCGATCTTTGACCGCCGACTTAATCAGCTCGGTCATGGTCAGGCCAGGGCTGACCGCATTTACCATAATATTGTATTTCCCCAGCTCCACAGCCAAGGCCTTGGTGAGCTGGACAACGCCTCCCTTGCTGGCCCCGTATGCTGCCAGTCCCGGTGCACCGATGTGGGCGGCCAGTGAAGCAATATTGACAATCTTCCCCCTTTTCTGCTTTATCATCTGCGCAATAACCGCCTTGCTGCATAAGAACTGCCCTTTAATGTTGATGTTCATGGTTCTGTCCCACTCGGCCTCAGTCAGCTCCAGCAATCGCGTCATTTTAGCCACACCGGCATTGTTTACGAGTATGTCTACCCTTTTATAACTATCAAGCGTCTTTTTAACGAGTATATCTACATCTTTGGCTTTAGATACGTCAGCCTGTACCGGTAATGCCTGACCTCCCTGAGCATAAATCTCCTCAGCTACCTTCTCCGCTTTTTCCAGGTCAATGTCATTTACTACAACCGTGGCGCCTTCTCTGACCAGCGTGAGGGCAATGGCCCGCCCGATTCCCTGACCGGCTCCGGTTACTATGGCTACCTGTTTTTTCAACCTCATTTCGATTCACTCCTTATTACTTCGCATAAGATGAGTTATATTATAAACCTATTTAAGCCGTTGTCAATAGACAAAGGTTCAAAATAATAATGCGGTGATAGCGGAGTGAGAAAGTCTGTACTGGCTATTCGGGGCCAATAATAATGCGTTGACCATCGTAGTACGGCACAATATCATATACATCTATCTGGCTGGCATACTCAAGGTCATCGGCAAAGCCGATACTTTCCAAATAGCGGCCATGTTCGCTGGCAGTGAGCACAGCAAGCGGGTTCTCCACGTTCATTCTGGAATACTCAGCAGCCAGTATAGCCGCATCGCTTGGCTCAGGAGATATTCCGTATTCAGCTAATTCGGACTGCAAGCGGGGCACAATCAGTCCGGCGCAGTATGTGTCCTCCAGCGATGCCTTACTATGACATCCCGCACAGATAAGAAAAATCCTTTTTAGTGCGTTATTCATAGCTGCTCTTACAATTACGGAGGACACGGCGGACATATTGACCAGCGCCGCGAGGTACATGGGCCTGGCACCGCCTTTATAGGCCTTTCGCAGAGCCGGTGTGCCATTGGTGGTTGAGAAGTAAATAACCCTGCCGGAAATTTTATTTGCGTCATGATATTCGGCAGGTGAGTTACCCAGATGAAATCCGGGAATGCGCAGTCCTCCTCTTTCCCCGCCGAGAAGGAAGGGGATGTCATTTTCTGATTTCGCGCAGCGCCTGGCCTCCGCAGCAGTAATGCAGGGGCGCACTTCGCTGGCGCCGTTCGCCAGTGCTGCAACTATGGTGGTGGTGGCGCGGAGGACATCGATAACCACACACAGTGCGTCTTCAAAACGAGGCGGCAGCAAACGGGGAGTTAAAACAACGTCTATTTTCATTCTCTACGCTAATAATGGTCATGAATCAGGCTCAGGCGGTAACAGTATATCATATAGCGCAATGGAGACATAAATTGCTTTGAAGTCACGGCTGGGCAAACAGTAAGTAATAAATCTGGTTAGTGATGTATAAAAAGAGAAGCGGGCTCAGTACAGGACTGTCCCGCCTCCTTTATTTATCTCTTCTATACGTTTAATCTATCATCAGCCCGGGAAGCCAGGTGATTAGCTGCGGGAAAAAGACCAGCAACACAAGAACAGCCAGGACTATGATAACGTAGGGGATGACACCTCGTATTATATCCATCACCACTACGCCCAGAGATGGGTCGGCCGCACCGCGGCAGATGTAAATCCCCATGGCGAAGGGCGGCGTCATGAAGGAGGTCTGGAGGTTGACGCAGACCATGATGGCTGCCCAGATCGGGTCAAAACCTAGCACTGCGAAGATGGGGGTGATGATGGGCACCATGATGAAGAGGATGCCTATCCAGTCGATGAAGAAGCCGAGGAGAAAGACGACGAACATGATGACGCCGAAGGCGCCCCATTTACCGCCGGGCACGTTCAGAATAGCGTTGGTCACCACTTCCCCGCACCCGTAACCTAGAAAGACACCGACGAAGGCGAAGGACATGGAGCCGACGAGGAAGATGAACCCGGAGAGCCTCAGCATCGTCGTCAGCACGTCTTTCAGGACGGTAAGATTGAAGCGACGGTAGCCCATTGTCAGTATCATGGACATGAGGGCACCGGAAGCGGCGGCCTCGGTGGGCGTGGCGATGCCCAGGAAGATGACCCCCAGCACGGAGAATATGAGGATGGCCGGCGGCACCAGTGAGCCAGCCAGCATTCCCGTCTTCTTCCAGAAGGGAACCGTTCTTTCTTCAACAGGCACTGGCGGCCCGATGTCATGCTGCACGAAGGCACGAATGACAACGTAGCCGACATAACCGGCAGCAAGGAGGAAACCGGGTATGAAGGCGCCGAAGAACATCCTGCCTACCGATATCTCCGCCATCGGCCCGTAAACCACTATCATGACGCTGGGCGGGATGAGGATGCCCAGGATGCCCCCGGCGGTGCAGGCACCGGCGGCAAAGCTCTTGCTGTAGCCCCGCTTTATCATCGAGGGCAGGGCAACCAGCGTGAGCAGCGTGACCGAGGCGGTGATGACGCCTACGGTAGCCGCCATAACCGTACCCACCAGGATGGTGACCACCGCCAGCCCGCCGCGGAATCCTCCCAGCCAGAGGTAGAGGCTAGTATAGAGCTTCTCTATTATACCCGAGCGTTCCAGCATCGCCCCCATGAAGACGAAGAGCGGCACCGCCAGCAGGACGCGGTTAACCATCAGCCGGTACACGCGCAGGTAAAAAACGTCTGCCACTCCCTCTCCCCAGAGAAAGATGCCGACGGCAACACCAATGAAGCCGATGATGTAGGCCAGGGGGAAGCCGGTCATCACCAGGACCAGGACGCCACCGAGCATGAGGATGGTAACCAGTTCAGGACTCAGTTCCATAGGCCCTCCCCTTTACTGTATGGTATAGGTTGCGAGAGAGGTTGGCCAGGCCCTGCATGAGCAGCAGCGCGAAGCCGAGGAAAACCATCGTCCGGAGTGGGTACCACGGGGGGTACCAGTAGCCCTCCACGCTTTTTTCCATGACGCCCCAGGACCACATCATCTTGTCCCAGGAGGCGAGCACGACCAATCCAATTGGGGGAAGAAAGAAAAGGAAGCCACCGATAGTATCAACGATGGCTCTGCCGCGCGGTGACATGTGGATGTAAAATACGTCCACCCGGACATGGCCGTGCTTGCTCTCCGTATAGGCATAGCCCCAGCAATACAGAGACATCCCGAGGGCAATGCCGACCTCGTAGCCCCATACCGTCGGCGCGTGGAAGGCATAACGGGCAACAACGTCATAGACTATGACCAGTATTAATAGAAGCCCAAACCAGCGAGCGATGCTTCCTGCTCCCTCGCTGATGAAATCAACTGCCTTAAAAACTCTTCTCATCGTTTTTCATTCTCGTTAATGCTAGAGTCCCCTGCTTCGGTTTCCCGAAGCAGGGGACTTTTGGCAACTACATGCGCTGCCAGCCGTCGCGGTACGCAGCCCGGAAGGCCTTAATTGATTCCCATACCTTGTTGAAGAATGGGTCCGCAGCCGCGCGCTCTGCGTAGAGCTCATTGCCGCGTCTGAGCATCTCGTCCCCAATCGAGTCGGGGATGAACAATACATTGGCGCCCTTCTCCCTGAATACCGGGATAGCTGCAAGGTCCTGCTGAGTCATGAAGAGGTAGTAGTTCATGGCCGCAGCCTTGCCCATTTCCGTCGCCATCATCTTGAGGTCGTCAGGCAGTGAATTCCAGGTATCCGTGTTCCACATCTGTGGCTGCCACTCCTGGGGCTGGCGGACCGAGCCCAGATAGAAGTAGTCGCAGACCTCGTACATCGCCATCGACAGGTCATACCCGGGAGAGCTGAGCTGGTAGCCGTCAAGCACGCCTCGCATCAAGGACTCATAGGTCTCCTCGCTGCTCAGCGTGACCACGGAAGCGCCCATATCGGTGAAAATCTTGCCGTCATCGCCGGCAGTTCGCAGCGTCAACCCCTTGAGGTCAGCGGGCGAATTGAGCGCTTTCTTGGTGCTGATGAACATCTCGGGCACAGTCTGGAACCCGGTAGGGAAGACCACGTTGTAGTCCTTGGTCATCTCGCTCAGCAGTTCAATGCCCTCGGACTGCATCCAGAAGAACTGCTCGGTTGGCGAAAGACCGCCGATCTGGTAGGTGAACAGGTTGCAGGCGGGACCGAAGCGGTCCATCCAGTACATGGTGCAGGTGGTGGCGAAGTCGAGCACGCCTTCGTGAATGCCGTCAAGCTCCACCATCGACGGGACGATTTCGCCGCCGGAGTGCGGGGCCATATCAAGCCGGCCGCCGCTGGCAATTTCGAGGTTAGCCTGAAACTCTGCCACCCCCTTGCAGAAGGTGGAGCCACCGCCAGCGTGACACTGGGCAATCAGAGTCCATACTTTCTCAGGTTGGGCTGGAGCCGGAGTTGGAGCTGGTGATGGTGCTGGAGTCGGTGCTGGTGCCGGAGCCGGTGCCGGAGCAGGTGCTGGAGCGGGAGCCGGGGCCGGAGCGGGAGCTGGTGCCGGAGCAGGTGTCGGTGCTGGTGCGGCACAGGCGCCAGCAATAAGGCTGACAATTAACAGTAGGGACAATAACCCTAATACTATCGCTTTTCTCACTAAGTTTTACCTCCTAATTGATGAAAATACAGTACTAACCGGTATTATGGTTATAACTGAACTCAATCACCCCCTTTTTACCAATTTCTCCGTGATTAACCATACACTCACATTACAATTTACGAGTGTAGGGTTTAACCATGCTGGTCAGATGACCGCTTTGATATAGATTTTAGCAAATAAGCTACTTATAAAATAATATTTGTTTTTATAATTGTCAAGAGTATATATTAATTTTGATTTTCTATTTTAACACAGTAAGTCAATAGTAACCACTAATTGTCGATAAAAATCTTTAAAAAAGTAAAAAAGTGGCCTAATTTTATGCATGTTCCGGAAGCATAACATAGATTGGGGCATCTGAACGGAAATAATAATCGGCATTGAATTATGCGTATAGCAGTGCTAACATCCATTATATTTGGCTATTGATTCAGGGCTGAGGGTTACTGTTTCAGGTTATCGGAGGTAAATCTTTATGCGCTACAGGCACTGGCTAGGCCTGGGAGCAAGTATCATCCTGGGGATGATATTCTTGATTTCGGGCATAGGAAAACTATTACTTCAAGGAGAATTGTTTGAGACATATTTTCCCGGCTTTCTCGACTTTCTGACACTGGACCAGACCAGGCTCTTATTTTACGGGCTTCCCTATGTTGAAATTGCCATTGGCGCACTGCTAATTGTAGGGTTTGCCACCAAGCTTATTGCCGCTTTGACCTCATTGCTGATTGCTGCTTTCATCGCCAGCAACGTCTGGTTCATCACCCATGGAATGGGTTTTGAGCCTTGCGGATGTCTGGGCATTTTTGACAGGTTATTTCAGAGTAAGCTCTCCACACAGCAATCATTTTATATCGATATAGCAATGTTAGCTCTAATATTGATTACCCTCTTATGCTATCAGCGCAGTTTTACCAGTATCCGCCCCTGGTTTCTAAAAAAGAATTAAGCTCGATACATCAGGTCCAAACCGGGGGTGGTATAGCTCGAATATCGCTAACAACGTCAATTATTACCGGTTGGTCTATATCAAGAGACTTACGCAGCGCAGCTTTCAGCTCGTCCGGTTTTCTCACCCGTATACCAGAGCAGCCCATAGCTGTCGCTACCCTGGAGAAATCGATATCGGTAAATTGCCATATATCATCGGCACTGCCGCTTCCGCCAGAGTATGCTTTTTCCGCCCCCTTTTTCACCTGATTCATGGAGCGGTTATTATTTACTATTATTAAAACGTTAATACCATATCGGGCGGCTGTCTCCAGTTCTGCCACGTGATACCAGAATCCCCCATCCCCGGTAAAGCATATTACGGGCCTGTCAGGTGAAGCACATTTAGCTCCAAGTGCTGCGGGAAAGGCCCACCCCAGGGAGCCAGCACACCTTATATAGGTTTGCCCTGCCTGCTTTATATCTACCATAGTGCCGGTCCAAATTGCGGAATGACCGGTGTCTGAAATTAACAGGGCGTCTTCTGGCAGGAAATCCGTAATCTCTTTGCACAGGCGTTCCGGTCTGATAGGCATACTGTTAGAGTTGTACATTTTTTTAATCTGGTCTTTCCATTCTTTCTTAACCTGATTTATGCGCTGAAGCCAGTGTGTTCTCTGTTCAACAGGCTCTATTGTCTCAATCAAACGACGTAATGTTACTTTAGCATCTCCTAAAAGGGCCACCTTTGTTGGGTAGTTCCTCCCGAGTTCTGAGGGGTCTATATCTATCTGCATAACAGAGGTGCCTGGACGGGGAATTTTCCAGTCATTGGTGACCTGGCTGCCGGTGCGACTGCCGATGAACAAAACCAGGTCGGCTTCCGACACGGCTCGATTTGCACACTG
Organism: Chloroflexota bacterium; assembly: GCA_018829775.1. Taxonomy (NCBI): domain Bacteria; kingdom Bacillati; phylum Chloroflexota; species Chloroflexota bacterium. Next base: position 32,566 of record JAHJTL010000020.1, read on the forward strand.
AGTGGAGTACGACCCAGTTACCCCAACGGCAAGGGAGTGGTCGTCTCGAATCGTTCCTTTACCGTTTAGCGAAGTTACCACCGGGATAGAAAGCCTTTCGGCAAACTCAACTAGTTCGGTACAGGCCTGAGAGGCTTTTACTCCCCCACCTGCCACTATGATTGGCCTTTGTGATTGAAAGAGGACCTTGGCTGCTTGCAGGACCAAATCTCGCTCTGGTTCCGGTCTGAAGACAGGAAAGTGGCTGAACTGTTCTTCAATTACGACTTCCAGGTCAGCCCTTTGCTCCATGATTATTTCACCTCTAATCCCTTGAAATTCAAGGTGCACCGGCCCCGGTGGTCCGGAAACCGCCTCTCTAAAAGCCTGGCGAAGGAGCAAGGGTAATTGTTCAACCGTATCAACGGTGGCATTGAATTTGGTGACGGCGTCAAACATTGGTTTGTGCTCGATTTCCTGATAAGCGTGCCGGTATCTGTACAGAGACCTCCTGCGACCGGTAATTGCAATTACGGGGGACAAACCAAGGTAGGCATCCTGGAGCCCTGCGGCCAGATTGGCGGCTCCAACGGATTGTGACATACAAACTCCTGGCTTATGCGAAGCACGTGCATACCCATCCGCCATATAAGCAGCCGCTTTTTCGCTATGGGTCAATATCCGCTTTATACCCTGCTTTTCCATTTCCATCATACCTTCGTGGAGTATGGCCGGAACGAAGAAAACATGAGTAACACCATATCCCTTGAAAGTTTCAGCGATATACTGGGCACCACTCATCGTAGCCATATGAATTTCTCTCCTTTATTTTTGCCTGAATGGAGTTGGGCCGATAGCGTATTTTATATTAGCTTGTGTTATCAAGTAAATCATAATCCCAGCCCAGAGGCTATGGAAAGGTTCGGTATTATTTTAAAAAAGACACGACTTATCCAAGTAAAAAGTGCAATAATGATTAGCATTGAGCCAGCGATTTTGCCCGAATTGACAAAGGTTATTTACGTATCCAATAATGCCTACAGGTGCATAAGAAAGGAAGTTGGAGAATGAGCAGGGTAAAGAAAGCGACCTATGAAAGATTTATTACCGGCCCAATCCCCCGCTTTGATGACAGAAACGGCGGATTCTCAAAGCTCCAAAGAGGCGAAATAGTTGCCCCGGACAACATCGGGACGACACAGAAGGGTGCAGCTACAGTAATTGAGCGCGCGCTTACGAGAGACCCTACTAAGAAGGAAAAGGAAGGATATCGGCAAGAGGACTACGCACTGAAACAGGCGGGCAGAACGGTTGATGTCTATGTCAGGAAGTACCTGTTCTCCAGAGATTCAGACGTCGATGAAAACAGGGTCGATGTTTCGGGAAAGGCTGCTACGACCCGTAAAATTAAGCGTGTGGCCCGGTGGTTTGGAGCAGACCGGGTGGGTGTTTGTGAAATTAATCCGAGCTGGATTTATTCGCACTGGGGGGATAATAACGCCATCAGGAGCGAAGTGGCCAACGCGGGTGACCCTACAGAATTGCCATCATGGGCCAAATATGCAGTTGTGATGGCTATTGCCATGGACTATCAGCGGTTAAGGAGGAGCCCGGCCGTAGAAGGCGGTACGGATTTAGCCTATTCCCAGATGGCATTCACGGCCGCGTCCCTGGCGA
>JAHJTL010000021.1 GCA_018829775.1 Chloroflexota bacterium
TCATCACTGGTGGAGGGCAAGCTACCGTGCGCCATTGCCTTCAAGATTGCCAAAGAGTTGAAAGTCAGCCCTCATGATGTGGGCGAGGCAGCCAATCGGTTATCCGTTAAAATAAGTCGCTGTCAGATGGGATGTTTTCCGTAAATGAAAGCTATACAGGATAAGCTAACCTTTTCCTCCCTCTACCGTTTTATTAGATAGTTTGAGCAAATAGGAGGCGGATATGAAGAGGCTATTAATATTTACGGCTCTGATAATGCTGGCTACAGTGTTGATTGCCTGTGCCGCGCCGGCCCCAGCACCGGCCCCAGCACCGGCCCCGATGCCGGCACCAGCGCCAGCCTCGAGGCCTGGGCCAGCCCCGGCTCCGTCTATAGTGATTCCGGCACCGCCTAAAGGGATACCAGGCGAAGTGGTTGTGGAAACACCGCCCATGGCACCAGAGCCATCGCCGGTAAATGGAGGAGACCTATCTATTGATACCGACCGCATGATTATACGCACGGCCAACATGCAGCTGGTGGTGGACGATGTCCGCGACACCATAGATAAAATCGCCGAACTCGCGCAGGGCCGGGAAGGGTACGTGGTCAATTCAAGTAGCTGGAAAGAGGGAGAGCGTATTGTCGGGCAGATTACCATACGCGTGCCGTCATCGGATTTCAACTATGCGATGAGCGTGTTGCGTGAAATGGCGGTGGAGGTGAACTCCGAGACTACGTCCAGCCAGGACGTTACCGAGGAATACGTGGACCTTGAGGCGACGCTCCGCAACCTGGAAGCCACCGAAGCGCAGCTTCTGAAACTTATGGAAAAAGCGGTGAAAGTGGAGGACATTCTCAACGTTCAGCGCGAGCTATCAAGAGTGCAGCAGGACATTGAGCGGACCAAGGGACGCATGCAGTACCTGGAGCGGACCTCGGCGATGTCACTCATCCAGGTCTTGCTGGAGCAGTCCAAACTTGAGGTCAGGTTCAGCGCCAGCACGACAACGGCGAAAGAAGGGGAGCAGATTCGGTTTTACAGTGACGTGGGGGGTGGCATCGCGCCTTACAGCTGGGAGTGGGACTTTGGCGACGGCAATACCAGCACCGACAATAATCCAGGCCATAAATACAAATCAAAGGGAACCTATACCGTCACACTGGCGGTGACCGATGACCGCGGCAATCAGGATACGGAAAAGAGGAGCGACTACATTACGATATTGCCTGGCTGGAGTGCCGGTAACATTGTTGACAGCGCCTGGAACGGGCTTATCAATTTTGGCAGGATACTGGCCAATATCTTAATCTGGCTCGGCATTTTCAGTCCTGTGTGGATAGTAGTCGGCGTGATACTTTACTTCGCTTGGTGGCGTCGCAGAAAGAAGCGTGCCTGAGCAAGGAGGGTAGCGAACATGGACCTGTCCCGATTTTCCCTGGAAGGTAAAATCGCTCTGGTCACCGGGGGCAGCCGGGGCATCGGCCGCGCCATCGCCCTGGCCTTTGCCGATGCCGGGGCCGATGTTGCCATCAGCAGTCGGAAGCTTCCTGACCTGGAGGCGGTGGCCGATGAGCTCCAGCAGAAGGGTGTAAAAAGCATGGCGGTGGCCAGTCACATCGCCAAGGGAGAAGAGTCAAAGGCCCTGGTGGACAGGGTAAAGGGGGAGTGGGGAAAGATAGATATCCTGGTCAACAATGCCGGCACCAACCCGTACTACGGGCCGCTGCTGGAAGCCGAGGAATGGGCCTGGGATGTAACCATGAACGTCAACCTCAAGGGGCCATTTCTCCTGAGCCAGGTGGTGGCCGGCGTGATGAAGGAGCAGGGGGGCGGCAGCATCATCAATATCGCTTCCATCATGGGCATGGTACCCAGCGAGCTCGGCATTTACAGCGTGTCAAAGGCGGGCATAATCATGCTCACGCAGGTTCTGGCTAAAGAATGGGGCCAGTACAAAATAAGGGTGAACGCGATTGCACCAGGCGTGGTCAAGACCAAGCTGAGCGAGGCTCTGTGGAAGGACCCGGCGAAGGGGGAGGAGGCGGCAAAGAGCAAAGCACTGGGCTATATCGGGGTGCCCGAGGACATTGCCGGGGCGGCGCTTTTCCTCGCCTCCGATGCATCGAGCTACGTTACCGGGGAAGTCATCGTAGTTGACGGAGGTGAACTCGTCGGGCCGGCGCCAGACTTCGGAACCTGAACTAACTCTCCGGTGAAGAAAAGGATTTGAGCTTCTGCATCACCTGATTGGATATATCTTTTTCCGCCGTGGGCATGAGGTCGACCATTCCTCCGGCTATCACAATGAAGTTCTTTGCCAGCCTGCGGAAACTTTCTTTGTTACCACACTTCCTGGGGCAGCCGCACAGTATCACCACCACGTCGATAGGGTCATCGTCCGGCGAAACGAGCTGTAGCTCTGGCGCATTTTCGATTGCCTCTTTCAGCTTGTTGCCGATTTGAATAAGGTCAATGAGAGGATTGCAGGAACCGCAGTATTTTAAGGTTACCTTCAGCTTGTAATCCGTCACACCAGTTTTGGTTGCTCCCCGATCTTGGCTAGCTTCTGGGCCAGCCGCTTCTTGCGTTCCCAGTTTGCGCGTCGCATAAGCATAATCCTTTGTGCCTGCGGTGAACCAGCACCGTGCATCGATTCGGCGAGAGCGGTACCGCAGGTCATCCCCTCAATCAGCCTCAGAAGACGCATTCTGGTCTCGGCAGGCACATCGGTTGTACCCTTTAAGTATTTATCCACATATTTACCGACTCGGGTGTTGCTCCAGTCCAGTTCCGAGGGCATTGTCGCCAGCAAACCGCCAGCCATATCCTGGGCGAGTCTGGCAATCTCATAAACATTTCGGGTGACATTGAGTTTGGTGACGTTGGCCAGAAGTGGGTCGGCCATGAAATTGCCCGCCGGCAGCGCATATCCCTGACAGGAGCAGGCGATGGAGCAGCAGTAGAGCGTCTCCGCAAGGTGAACCATCTCCACCAGCTTGTCTCTTATGTGCGAGGCATTGGCCGTACCCTGTACCTCGGCCAGTGCGTACGTAGCACCGGTGAGAACATCGGCCAGGCCGACCTTGCAGCCGCCGTAGTTCTGTCGGTGGGCGGTGGCAAAGCGCTCCACAAGTTCAAAGGCGAAATCGTACTCGCCACACATAAATACCTGTTCCCAGGGAACAAAGACATCGTCAAAGACCACCAGTGCCTCCCCACCGACAATGCCGTATTCCGGATTGCCCTGGTCCATCAGGCAACCGCTGCATTTTCGGTCGTCGTTGGTCTGCCGACCGAATATATGGACCAGTCCGGGGGCATCAACCGGCACATAAAAACACACGGCGTAATCGGCGTCCGCCTCCTTCATTGACGTGGTCGGCATGACCAGATGGCCGAGGGCGTTGACGGCGCCGGTAATATGTGCCTTGGCCCCTCTGACCACAATGCCGTCCTTCTTCCTGTCCACAACGTGGACATACTGGTCGGGGTCAGCCTGCTGGCTGGGGGAAAGACTGCGGTCGCCTTTCGGGTCGGTCATGGCCCCGGAGATGAAGCGGTCCTCTTTCTGGACCTCCTTGAGGAGATTGACAAACCGCTTATGGTACTCGGTGCCATTCTTCTTATCCATATCATAGGTTACCGAGTAGATGGCGTTCAGCGCATCGTGACCGACACAGCGCGCAAAGCAACTTCCCGTCTGCTGCCCCAGTGCACGGAGGGCTTTCACTTTCTGCACCAGGTCGTGGGTGCTGTGGTGCACATGGGTGAAAAGGTTTATCTTCTCTCCCGTAAGGTGGGATTTGGTGGTCAGCAATTCTTCAAATTCGGGTGCCCACGCCATATCATAGGTCAGGGCGGCGGCGTTGATATGGGGGACAAAGGCAGGGTGGTCCGCCACGCTATCGATTTTCTCCCCCATATAGTAAATTTCCGGCTTTACCCGGCGCAGACCTTCCCGGTAATCATCACCACGTATCATACCCATAGCCCGAAACCTCGCACTTCATATTAATATGTCTTGTCAGGGGAGACTTGAATCATTCATAATAGCCGCGACTGACAGAAAAGGTAATGGCGCCCAGAATAAAAAGACCCGAAAGCGCAAACCAGAAAATCCAGGTGAATTCTGGCATTACTGGGGGAATTACTGCGGCGGCGGTTACAATGCCCACCACAGCGCAAAGCACACCGATAACGCCCAGAATGATAGCTGTTAAGCCCATTGCTTACCCTCCTAATATTTTTTTTATCCGTTACGCCTAGTTTAGTATATAATAAGAAAAAGTTAAAGGTATTAGTCAGGTAATTATTCATCTGGTATAAGTTTAAATGACTATTCTTGAACGAGAAATCGGCGATATACTACGTCAAAGAGGCATGACGCTGGGGGCAATTGAGTCGGCCACTGGCGGGCTTATTTCCCACCGCATAACCAATGTCCCGGGCAGCTCTGATTATTACAAGGGCTCGGTAACCGCCTACAGTAACGAAGCGAAAGCCGAAGTGGTCGGGGTGAAGCGGGAGACCATAGAGGGGTATGGCGCGGTGAGCGCCCAGGTAGCTGAGGAGATGGCGGAGGGGGGCAAGAAGCTGCTGGCGGTGGACATATGCATTGCGGACACGGGTATTGCCGGCCCGGGCGGAGCTACCCTGGGCAAGGCAGTGGGTCTATTTTATCTAGGTCTGGCTCATGGGAGGAAGACTTACAATAGACAGCACAATTTCGCGGGAAACCGAGAACAGAACAAACAGGATGCCGCGGAAGCTGCCTTGATGTGGCTGAAAGAATACCTGTTAAGTCTTAAATAGACCAAATAGAGTTTGTAACGAGGTGTTTAAGAGGGGCGTTAGCCTCTCTTTTAATATCCTCCCCTTCTCCTTTGGAGGAGGGGGAACAGATAATCCGATACCCACCGTTCCCTTCTTAACTAGCGTAAATCATCATCAAGCTAAAAGGAGTACAATCAGATTCGGCCACATAGTGCTTTACGCTATCGACCACCTGCTCCTGAAGCTATTATGCCGATGGGACTAACTTAGAAAGTGGCACAATTACTTGGGGCAGCAACTGTCTTCATTATGCCTCCACAGAAACACGTCTAAGGATAATTTCCGGTTGCCAAACGGTCATCGTACGCATCATGGCATTGAGAATTGTCAGCAACTTCCGCATGCAGGCCACCAAGGCCACTTTCTTCA
>JAHJTL010000022.1 GCA_018829775.1 Chloroflexota bacterium
ACCAGCCTTTAGCCAACTCTCCCCTGGTAGAGCCCGCGGTCGAACAATTTGAGAAGGAGTCATTTCATCATGTGGTCTAAACATCAGACAATTATATTAATTTTGGCATTATAATGTTGATTACCTTATTTGTCAAGCCCTCTGCTTGACAAAGACAAGCTAGAAATCTTACTATTTATCAATCAGCTCCACAGGCAAACAACTGGAGTGTTGGGGCGTGCCCGTTAATGGAATCAACCGTAATACCAATTAAAAGGAGACGGCTGACCGACCAGATTGTGGACCAACTGGTCTCACTGATTGTCCACGGCAATTTAAAGAAGGGAGATAAATTGCCGGTGGAACGTGAGTTAATGGAACAATTCGGCGTTGGCCGGAGTTCACTTCGGGAGGCAATAGGTGCCCTGCTACTTACCGGGGTACTTACCACACACCACGGGCGTGGAACATTTGTTAGTGTATCCTCAGATGAATTTCCGTCCCGGGCGCTTACTTGGCGCGTACAGATGGGACGCGAAAATATAAAGGAAATTGTCGAAGCAAGGATTGTCCTTGAACAGGCTATAGCGGGATTGACGGCGGTCAGCGCCACTGAGACAGATATCGCTGAGGTAAGACATTACTTAGAGATAATGAAGAAAAATGCCCAGAGAAGGAACCCGGCTCAAGTTCAAGCCGATTTATCATTTCATCTTGCCTTGGCTAGGGCAAGCCACAATGCCACACTCTTTCGATTTCTTTCCGAGCTGCGTCATCTGATGATACTCTGGATGAAGCCAACGGTACGGAAAGAGAGAATCTATAGTCTTGCTGATACCATCATGGATCACGAAGCGGTGCTCAACGCCGTTGCCATGCGCGACGTGGAAAAAGCCCAGTCGGAGATGCGCCGGCATCTCGAAAGGTCAGCTAATAACCTGTCTCACATACTTCTCCACCAACAACTGGTGTCAAGGGTTGATCACTAATGCTTTTAGATGATGCTCTAACACATTTAGTACACACAGCTACATATGGACTGAGTGATCAATTCTTAAGCAAAGGTGTAATATCGGCTGATCGTATCATGATTGAAACGACGGGAGGCAAGCCAGTCGTTGTCTCAGATGTATCAAATGATCCAAGAATTCAGTATCCCCAGGAGACCATGAAGGAAGGGATATTCAGTGAGCTCAGTGTCCCTCTCTACTTACGAGATAGAATTACAGGCGTTTTAAGAATATACTCCGGTAAAAGACAGGAGTTCAGTGCTGATGTGATCAAATTGCTGTCTGCTATTGCTGACCTCAGCGCTATTGCTATCGAGAATGCCAGAATGCATGAATCTCTTAAAAAAGCCCATGATGTGTGTTTGACGGAACTCGGGTATTGGCAACCATAAGTATATAATCTTTAGCGAACCCCTCTCCAAAGGCATAACCACATTCCGCGCCCTTAGTGGATTTAATATATTTCAAGATGGTGTTTAATCCTCTGGTTGAACGAAAGTCTGTTTTGTGCAATTCAGGTAACAATAGCTTATTATGTGTGATTGAGAACAAAAAAGGGCTGGTCATCCCCGATACCGGGAAAATCCAGCCCCTCTGAATTCTTAGGCTATGTAGAGTAGCCTTAACTCTTGCCAATTCTGAACATCTTGGTACTGCACGTTGGACATACGCCCTGGGTTGCCGGCTTTCCGTTCTTCATTGTTACGGCCTTAGCATCCTTCATCTCCTTTTTGGCACGGCACTTCATACAATACGCTTGCATAGTTTCACCTCCTTCATTTACATTGAGACTAAACCATTCTGTCTGTAAGAGTCAAGAATTTATGGGTAAAAAAGGGGCCCGGGGAATATTTCCCCAGACCCCCAAAGCAATTACCGGTAATTCTAGAACTCGAACAATGCCGGCTGTTCCGCCTCTCTTTGCGCTTCGACTTCCTCTTTTGCTTGTCTCCGCTCTATTCTGTCTCCTTCCTGCCTTACCTGAGCCCTCTTACGATAGAGCCACGACTTGAGCCTGTTTAGCTCTGTCATCCGGTAATTATTCAATGACTCTACCTGAATGTCATCAGGCACTTGATTGCCATTATGGCGGGCATAAGTTTTACCGGCAATGTAAAGATAAATCTAGCTCCAGTCGTGGTCCATAGGCGCTTCCAGGCTGGCGGTGTAGAGATAGGCACAGGCCTCGGCGTCGGTACCGGTCATCTCCTCTCCCTTTAGTGCCTTCATGTTCTCGATGAGCCTCTCCAGGGTGATGGCCTGTTTCAGCCAATCCGGGAGGGTATCTCCCCAGCCCCCGGGCATGACAAGAATGGGATCCGTAAAGACACCTACGATATCGGAGATGCCTTTCTCAATAGTGCTCAAATGTCACCTCCTTTCTGGGCATAGTTACCCCTGCAAAACCGTTGTTTTTCAACGGTTTACCCGTTAGTCCTTGAACCTGGTTATGTGCAGGCAGGCGTAGTGAGCCCGGTAGTTGTCAATCGGGCTTTCCCAGAAGCCGTTGCGGAAGTCGAGTAGGTAGTGCCAGTAGCCCTGATACTCCTGGGTCCGGACCGCTACCAGGTAATCGGTGAATATCCGGACACAGGCTTGCCGCCGGCCGTACATGACGATGACGCCGGGGATACGGTCGGGGTCGGCTTTGTAAATGGGCGGGTAGAAGTCCAGGGATAGCTTCTCCAGCTTCAGGTTATCTATCCAGAAGTGCCGTCCGCCGGCATCATACGTGCCCACGTACACGCTCTTTCCCTCCAGTTCCGTCAGGACTTCAATCAGCCGCGCAAGGGCTTCCCTGCGTTGCTTTTTCAGGGGTATACGAGCTGAGCGTTTACCGAGTGTCACCGTGGCTAAAGGCTCTAGCTTACCTACCTCGATCCTCGTCTCTTTGAAGAGATCGAGTTGAGTGTTCACTTTTACTCTCCTTTCCTTCAGATTTTGGGCATAGGTAGCCCTATCCAAGTGCGTCATTTTGCATCAGTCTGCATCACTTTGAGACAGTTTTAGACAAGAACTGGTGTGCTGCCGTATTTCTGGCTTATCTGGTCGGCCTCTACCGCGCCACTGGGAAGGTCTTTCCGGATATGCTCGACGACAGCCTTGAACCAGCCTACGGGCCGGAACTGAGTACATCCCAAGCAGTCCTCTATTTTACCGATGACTTGAGTAAAGTCCTGGTCAACATACTGGGGCAGGTTGTTCAGCGTTCTGGCTTCCCTGGCGACAATCATGGCCTGCTCCAGCGGCTCGACGGCCTGGTTGAGGTATTCCTCAATCATGCCGGCTGCCTCGCTCACCTTCAAAGCACTCCAGCGTATGGGCATAGTTTCACCTCCTTTCGGGCATAAGTAGCCCTGTAGATTTGAGCAGTAACCCGCTCATCACCAGCCACCAGCTCCGGAGTTGGTGGCCAGTGTCAATGGGCTAATACTCGTCGGGGAATAGTATGGTAGTCGCTGACCTATCGGCCTCGGTGATAATCCAGGTTTTGGG
>JAHJTL010000023.1 GCA_018829775.1 Chloroflexota bacterium
GCCTGACAGTATGCGCCGTCCGGGGCCATCATCTCTTCGTCACAGTACGGACAGAAAAGCCGTTTCTTTTCCTCTTGCTCTGCCATTACTTCTTCCCCCCTTTTGCCTGTTTTTTCCGGTAATTGTCTATCGCTTTACTCAAAGCTTGGGCACCAAGGTTAGAGCAATGAAACTTGTTTTGGGGTAACCCGCCAAGTTCCTCCGCGACTAATCGAGGAGTGATTTTCTTGGCCTCATCAAGTGTTTTCCCCATTGCCATCTCACTGACCATGCTGGAAACGGCAATGGCCGCCCCGCAGCCGAAGGTCTTGAACTTTACGTCTTCCAGTCGATTGCCATTCACCTTTATGTAAAACGTCATTATATCCCCGCACACCGGATTACCGACTTCCCCAACGCCGTCCGGGTTCTCTATCTCACCGACGTTGCGCGGGTTCATGAAGTGCTCCATTACTTTCTCACTATAAATCGGCATATTAATGGCCTCCTTTGCCCGTTTTGGTGAACTTTGCATACAGTGGCGACATCTGCCGCAGCCTTTCCACAATCGGCGGCATCACTTCAAGCACATAATCTACATCTTCTTCAGCATTGTCAATGCCAAAGGTAAAAAGGACAGAGCCCTGGGCTATTTCATGTGACAATCCCATGGCGATAAGCACGTGTGAAGCCTTGAGTGCCCTGGAGGTGCAGGCCGAGCCGCTAGTGACCGCCACTCCCTGGCTGTTCAGGAGCATGAGCATGGACTCCCCTTCAATGAACTCAACACAGAAGCTGGCATTCCCGGGCAATCTATTTTCCGGGTGACCGGTAACTACCATATGGTCGATTCTTGCAGGTAGCTCGGCAAGCAGACGCTCGCGCAGATGGCTCAGATGTTTCACTCTGGATGCCATATCGTTTTTCGCCAGTTCCGCGGCCTTTCCCAGCCCGACAACTGCGGGCACATTCTCGGTGCCGGCGCGCCTGCCTCCCTCCTGGACTCCACCGTCGAGAAGAGGCATGATACGCACACCCTTGCGTACATAGAGCGCACCAATACCTTTTGGCCCGTAGAACTGGTTTCCGGCCAGGCTCAGTGCATCAACACCTAACTCTTGTACATTTACCGGTATTGTACCGGCGGTAACGATAGCGTCGGTGTGAAACGGTATATTATGCTCTCTGGTTATCCCGGCGATTTCCTCAATGGGCTCGATGGTGCCCACTTCCCCATTGGCGTGCATAATGGAAACGAGCACCGTGTCCTTCCGAATACGTTTTCTCACTTCATCAGGGTCGACCATGCCGTAACGGTCGACAGGGACCTCAGTAAGTTTAAATCCCCACTTCTCAAGCGTTTTCGCCGAATGAAGCACTGAGAAATGCTCGATTGCCGAGACGATAATGTGCTTTCCCTTGCTCTGCTGTGCGAGGGCCATTCCTTTCACGGCAAAGTTGTTGCTCTCGGTGCCACTTCCGGTGAAGATTATCTCATCAGCGCCAGCACCGATAAGCTGTGCCACTTGTTCCCGTGCCGTGTCCATGGCCTCCCGTGCGGCATCACCCCAGTCATGCAGACAGGAAGGATTGCCGAATAGTTCATCGAGATAAGGCAACATTGCCTCCCTGACTTCCGGGAGGAGAGGAGTTGTCGCGGCGTGGTCCAGATATACTTTTCTCATCAATTCATCTTGTAAGCGGCTAAACGGTCATTTAGCGCCATTATTCTTTAAGCTTCTTTCGAAGGTCATGCAGCAGTTCCTGCTCAATTTCAGCATGTGCTTCCATCAGTTTGCGCGTATGGCTGATGTAGGTGCGCATATCGTGTGCGCTTGCCTCCCACCGGTGACGTGCCATGCCACCTTCGATAAGCTCTTCTGCGTGTTTTTTGGAGTGGGCCAGGCGGCCTCTCAGGTCGACATGCTCGAGGAAGATGGAGCGCAGTGAGGACTTGAGCTCTTCATCACCGTGTTGGTCAACCACCGGTGGCAGGCGTGCTTCCTCAAGGTGGAAGTGCCTCTGCAATCCATCTTCAATTGTATTCAGAATATCTTCGAGCTGGCTTAAGCCCTGCTTCTGATTTAACCTGCCCGGCATGAAGGCTTCCTTGGCTTCTTCAAAGCCCATCATCGCCTCCGCATCATTGGCCACTTTCTCCAACTTTTGGAAACGCTGCCGGATTGTTTTATGCTCAGCAATAATCCTTTCGATTGTCGCTAGGGCGTCTTCCATCATATGCCCTCCTCACCAGCACACATGCGTACTTTTCCCACTCCGTTGAGCAGAATAAGTATAACATATAGCCCGTTGTCGGGCTAGACTCGTCACCTGTTTCAATACTAGTTAATACGCCGCCGCCTGTATGTGATATATGTCACATACTAGTAGCTGTAAACGGGTTATGATAGTATGACTTTGTAAGTAGTTTATAGAGCTCGCTAATGGCACAGAAACTGAACAGTAAGAAGGAAAAGGTACGCATTCATGTCACCGGGATGACCTGCACCACCTGCGCGGCCACCATTGAAAAAGGTCTCGCCGGGACTCCCGGTGTGGAAGAGGCTAATGTGAGCTTTGCTTCTGAACAGGCATCCATTGCCTATGACCCTGAGCAGGTGAACCTGAACGCGCTAAAAGAAACCATATCCGGTATCGGTTACGGCACGGCGACCCGTATATCAATCTTCCCGGTGCGCGGTATGACCTGTGCTTCCTGCGTGGCACGTGTTGAAGGGGCATTATCCAGCGTGTCCGGGGTTGTCTCCGCCAGCGTAAACCTGGCGTCGGAGAAAGCCACCGTGGAGTATCTGGAAGGAACCCAGGTATCAGACCTGAAGCGGGCGGTGGCCGAGGCTGGCTATGAGCTGGGTGAAGAGGCGGAAACCCTGGAAGACGTTGCCACGGCATCGCAGCGAGAAATCAAATCGGTGCGTAATCGGTTCATTTTCGCCGCCGCTATTGGCTTATTGATTCTGGGGTTGGGATTTGGTCCATCCTTTATCGGCAAGCCCTACCTGCTCTGGGCACTGGCAACACCGGTGCAGTTCTGGGCAGGCTGGCGATTTTACCGAGGGATGTGGGGGGCACTGAGACACAGGACGGCGGATATGAATACCCTCATCGCCGTTGGTACATCAGCCGCCTATGCTTACAGCGTTCTGGCGGTGATTTTCCCGGGGTTTTTCGCCGCCGGCGGGCTGGAGCCGCATCTCTATTTTGATACATCGGCTATCATTATCGGGCTGATTCTTCTGGGTCGCTTTCTGGAAGCCAGAGCTAAAGGGCAGACCTCGGAAGCGATTAAGAAACTTATCGGACTGCAGCCAAAGACAGCGCTGGTTATTCGCGGTGGTGAGGAAAAGGAGATACCGGTTGAAGAAGTCGAGGTGGGCGACCTGATACTGGTCAGGCCCGGGGAACGGGTGCCGGTGGATGGCATCGTGCGTCAGGGTTATTCCAGCGTTGACGAATCTATGATTACCGGCGAGAGTATCCCGGTGGAAAAGAATGTGGGCGACGAGGTTATCGGGGCAACCATAAACAAAACGGGCAGCTTCCAGTTTGAGGCGATGAAGGTTGGCAAGGACACCACACTGGCGCAGATTATTCGACTCGTTGAGGAAGCACAGGGAAGCAAGGCGCCGATACAGCGTCTGGCGGATATCATCGCCAGCTATTTCGTGCCAGTTGTGATTGGTATTGCACTGGTTACGTTTATCACCTGGTATTTTGTAGGGCCGGCACCGGCCTTCACTTTTGCCCTGCTCAACTTCATTGCCGTACTGATTATTGCTTGCCCCTGCGCCTTGGGGCTGGCGACACCCACCGCCATAATGGTCGGCACTGGAAAAGGCGCGGAGAACGGAATCCTTATCCGGAGCGCTGAAGCCCTGGAGAGAGCACACAAGATAAACACCGTCCTGCTGGATAAGACCGGCACGCTGACGCGGGGCAAACCGCTGGTCACCGATATCATTGCTGCTCCCTCTTTCTCTGAAGAGAATATACTGCGGCTATCGGCATCAGTCGAACGCCAGTCCGAACACCCGCTTGCCGAAGCTATCGTTCAGGCAGCTTCAGAGCGAAAATTAAAGCTACAATCGATTACCGGTTTCAGGGCTATTCCCGGGAAAGGGGTGGAAGCTCTGGCCGAGGGTAAGAAGCTTATCCTTGGCAACCTGACACTGATGAAAGATGAAAACCTGGCTCTGAACGGACTTGAGAAGGAAGCCAGTCGACTCTGGGAACAGGGCAAGACGGTGATGTTCCTCGGTGTGGGCAAACAAGTAATAGGAATTGTAGCGCTGGCCGATACGCTCAAACCTGGCGCCCGGGAAGCTGTCGAAGCACTGCACAGCTCCGGTATTGAGGTCGTCATGCTTACCGGGGACAACCCTCGCACCGCTGAGGCTATTGCCAGGGAAGCGGGTATCGACCGTGTCATTGCCGAAGTACTCCCCGAACATAAAGCTCAGGAAGTGAAAAAGTTACAGGACGAAGGAAAGGTGGTCGCCATGGTTGGCGACGGCATAAACGACGCTCCAGCACTGGCGCAGGCGGATATCGGCATTGCCATCGGCACCGGTACCGATATTGCCATTGAGACAGGCGATGTTACCCTTATCAGCGGCGATTTATCAGGCATTGTAAACGCCATACATTTGAGCAAGCGTACGCTCAGAACGATAAAGCAGAACCTTTTCTGGGCGTTTGCCTACAACACATCCCTCATTCCCGTGGCGGCTGGTGTACTATTCATCGCATTCGGCCGTTCCGGAGTGCCATCGGGGTTGCATTTCATTCTGGGTGACTACGGTTTCTTGAATCCAATACTGGCGGCGGCGGCCATGGCAACCAGCTCTCTTACGGTTGTATTTAACTCGCTGCGCTTAAGAAGGTTCAAGCCGGTCAAAATGACAGATATTATAAAAGAAAGGGACGAAATGGCTATTGACCCGGTCTGCAAAATGGAAGTGAAAGAAAGCGAAGCTGCGGCAACATCGGAATACAAAGGCAAAAAATACTACTTCTGCGCTGTAGCCTGCAAGAACTCATTCGACCAGAATCCCGAGAAATATCTGGCCGAAGAGAAGAAATAGACTGGCTGACAAGGTTGCCCGGCTGGGTTATAATGCCATAGTAATCCATGGCTTTCATTAGCAGACTGTTTAAAAACCGCAATTTCATCCTTGTTCTGGCCATTGTGCTCGGCCTCACCATAGGAGAGCCGGTCGCTATCAGGACAGAGCCGCTGATACTCCCGCTGCTGGCGCTGGTGATGACGCTCTCCGCTACGAACATAACATCGCGGGAGTTCACCTCTTTGCGGGAGATGCCCCGGACGATTCTCCTTTCCCTCCTGCTTAACTATGTCCTGATGGGCGGCATAATCCTGCTGCTTGCCCGGTGGCTTATCAACGATAAAGACCTGTGGGCGGGGTTCGTGGTCCTGGCCACGGTGCCTCCGGCGGTGGCTGTGGTGCCGTTCAGCTATGTGCTGGGTGGGAATACGCTATTTTCCCTGATCGGTATGACGGGCGCCTATCTTGCGGCGCTCATCATCATGCCCTCTGTAATGGCGTTATTTCTCGGCGTGGGCTTCTTCGACCCGGTAAAACTGCTCATCATCCTCGGCGAGTTAATCCTGATACCGATTGTCCTCTCCAGAGTCCTGCTCTTCACCGGGCTGGCAAAGCGCATTAACCCCTGGCGTGGAACCATTGTGAACTGGAGCTTCTTCGTTGTCCTTTTCACCATCGTGGGGCTGAATCGGCAGGCATTCTTCGGTGAGCTTGATACCCTGGTCAGAATAGCGGTAATCGCCATCGTCATCTCTTTTGTGCTTGGCCACATCATCGAGTTTGCCACCAAAGCCCTGCATGTGGACCGGGAGACAAGTGTCAGCATGGTGCTTATGGGCAGCATGAAGAACTACGGGCTGGCCAGCGGTATTCTGCTCACGCTTTTTGGAGAGCGGGCAGCAATTCCGTCATCTATCTGCGCTGTATTTGGCATTCTGCGCATCGTATGGCTGGGATTCTACTATAGAAAGAAGAGCTAGCCAGATTGCTCCTGTGGAACGCTGTGCTGGATTATCTCCAGGTTGCAGCTCTGATTTTCCCGGCACCACTGCTGGCACTTCTCCGCCCATTCTCTCTGCTCATAGGCAAGGCCGCATTCTTCACAAACGAACAGGTCTTTGCCCTCTCTCTTTATTTCTCTGACCATTGTTCCTCACGTCATTTACGTTAGTTATGTGGTCAACCGCTGTAAATAGCGGTGCGCCTGAAGCGCCGCTTTGGCGCCTTCGCCGGCGGCCACAATTATCTGTTTTTCCGGCACATCGGTAACATCGCCGGCGGCATAAAGGCCAGGCACGGATGTTTCATTGCGCGGTGTAACCGTGACTTCGCCCCATTTGTTGAGCTCGACCAGCCCCTTAACTGCATCAGAGTTGGGCACCAGTCCAATTTCTATGAAAATACCGCCGACTTCCAGTTCCTTCTCTTTTCCGCTCTTAATGTCTTCTATTACAATGCCCTCGACGAGCTCCTGACCTTTTATCGCTGCGGTCTGGTGCTCAAGGAATACCGTTAAATTTTTGGCATCTTTGAGTTGATTTGAGAGAACCTGGTCGCCGGTGAGCGGGGTAAGCGAAATGAGGTTTACATGCTCGGCAATCTTGACCAGGTCGAGGACTGCCTCCAGTGCCGAGTTTCCACCTCCAACCACCGCCACTTTTTGTCCCGTGAATACCGGGCCGTCACAGATGGCACAGTAGGACACGCCTCTGCCGGTCAGCTCCGTTTCCCCCGGTACATTCAGTTTCCTCGGCTTTTTTCCGGTGGCGAGGACGACAGCCTTACTCTGATATTTATCACCGGCTTCGGTGATGGCCTCAAACCCGCCTTCTATCCTCTTTAACTGCTTGACCTTATAACCTATCTTCTGGTCGATGGGAAACTGGCCAACCTGCGTTTCAAATTTGCTGATTAGCTCCGGCCCTTCGATGAACTGGTAACCCAGATAGTTTTCGATACCCAACGTGGTGTTTATCTGCCCGCCGGTATCCCCGCTGACGAGCAGTGTCTTGAGTTGTTTCCTCGCCGCATAAACGCTGGCTGCCATACCGGCCGGGCCGCCGCCGATAACCATTAACTCGTACATCACTGCCTCCTCGTGCCTTTAAATTTAATCAAGGCAAAGGCTTATGCCAGCAAGCTATCCAGTTTCGCCTGGTTGAAGCCAACGATGACGTCATCATCAACAACGATTACCGGGACACCCATCTGCTTTGACTTCTGGATCATTTCCTCGGCCTTCTCTTTGTCCTCGCCCACATTATAATCGGTAAAAGGGATTCCCTTCTGGGTCAAATAGTCCTTGGCCCGTTTACAGTACGGGCATGTAGGCGTTGAATATACAGTCACTTTCTTGTCAGCCATTTTTACCCTCCTCCATTATCGTTTATGCCGATAGCACACCGTATCATTTTTGATTTGTTTATTATATCATAAGCATTGAACAGGTAATTGTATGTGATATATGTCATATTCACATTGGCGGACAGTAGTGTAAATTGAAGGGAATTATAGTAAAGAACATTTTGTTCACGGGGGATTGAGCCATGGCAACCGAGCAGGATAAAACACTGGAAGGATTGAAGACAGCGATTCAAATGGAAATCGATGGCAAACAATTTTACCTGAAAGCAGGTAAGGAAAGCAGCAACGAAGCCGGAAAGAAACTGCTGGAGTCGCTTGCTGCCGAAGAGGATATTCACCGTCAGAAATTTGAGGAGATATTCGAGTCCATCAGGGATAAAAATGCCTGGCCCAAAACAGATTTCAAGCCGGATGGAGGAAGCAACCTCAGGACGCTGTTCTCCAGGGCTACGGAGCAGGTCGGAAAGTCCATCAAGGCGCTGGATAGCGAACTGGATGCCGTCCAGACCGCAGTGAATATGGAAGCCAAAACCTACGATTTTTATATAAGCCAGCGCCAGTCCACTCCTTACCCCGCGTCCCGCGATTTTTACCAGGCGCTGGCATCACAGGAAAGAGAGCACCAGCTCATACTCCTTGATTACTACGAATTCTTGAAGAATCCGGCAGGCTGGTTTGTCAATACAGAGCATCCCATTCTGGACGGTGGCTAAAATAATAAAATGGACTGCCAGATAATTATGAATATGGAGGGAAATAGTGGCATATGAAGCCTAGAGAGATAAAACCGGGGATTTACTGGGTGGGGGCTGTGGACTGGGACAGACGACTTTTTGACGCTCTGATACCTCTTCCCGACGGGACAAGCTACAACTCATATCTCATCAAAGGCAGTGAGAAAACGGCTTTGGTCGATACCGTGGATGCTGCCATGCCGGATATTCTTCTGGATAACCTGGAGCATCTTGGAATTGACCGA
>JAHJTL010000024.1 GCA_018829775.1 Chloroflexota bacterium
GAACTTGCTGACACGGCCAAATCCACAAGGGTACTCGACACAGCAGGGCTATACAATAGTCGATCATCTGTCTGAAGAATTCCATGAACCTGATCTTGCTGTTGAAGAGGCTGCTCGGAAAGTGAAGATTACCTTAGGAATGCTGGCTGTGGCAGCCATATTATGGAGTACTGTTGCCATTCCCCTTGGTGCAACAGCGTTTCTACTCGCCGCAATTATGTACATATTTCATCTCATGCCAATTGATATAATAGCCAAAAGCTACATGAAAGATGCAGTGTTTTTTATAATCGGTGCACTTTCAGTGGCAGTCGGTGTTGAGAAGACAGGACTTCACCACCGTCTTGGACTACTCTTTTTGGGATGGACAAAATCACGGTGGAGCTTGTTATTTCTTTTCGGTCCACTAATGGCAGTCACCGCAATGTTTATTTCTGCCAAATGCTTGATTGCTTTCTTAATGCCGGTTCTAATGAGACTATATAAAAATATTTGTAAGGCTAATGGATTGGTCAGACATCCACCAGTGGGGCTTTTTCTCATACTGGTTATCGTGTATATGACAGCAATGGGAGGGCCCGGTGCACCAACTGTGGGAGCGCGAAATGCTATCATGGTCGATTTTTTTGAGACCTTGGGGAAACCTATGACATTCATTCAGTGGATGCAATATGGTTTCCCGTTTGTTCCGGTTGGGTCAATTGCTGTTGGCATTTACCTATACGTACTGTTTAATAAAAAACTGAACATCAAGATAAACCCGGGTGAACTGATAAGAAAGGAAGTGCGGGCATTGGGACCGTATAGTGGCAAACAAGTTACCATGACGGTCATTCTGCTTGCAGTAATATTCATGTGGGTTTTCCTGTCCGGATATTTGCATTTGGGTGGTCCTATCCTCATCGGAACTGTCTTAATGTTTTTAACAGGCGTCGTTTCGTGGGAAGATTTGAACAAGGATGTCGCTTGGGGTGTAATATGGATGTATGCTTCGGCAGTCAGTATGGGGTATGTGCTACATATTACTGGCACCGCGCTCTGGCTGGCCACAACAGCGTTCGATTTGCTACCTCCATTCCTTAAAGTCGGGGATGGTCTCCTCGTTTCAATTAGTATTCTGACAACTATTGTTACTAACTTCATGAGTGACGGTGCCGCGGTTGCGGTGATAGGCCCCATAGCGTTACCGATGGATAAAATGGCAGGGCTTGACATGTGGCAGGTTGGTTTGGCTACCGCTTTTTCATCATCCTTTGCCCATGTCCTGGTCATTGGGAGGCCGGGGTTGGCAATTGCGTATGCTATGGGACTTGACCCTGATACAAAGGAACGTTTACTGTATGTAAAAGACCTGATTAAATACGGCCTGGGTCTAGTTTTGATCTCCTGGCTGATCCTTTGGGGATGGGTGTTTTATGGGTATTGGAAATTTATGACCTTTTAATAAAACTATTAATTTAATTCTGACTTTCCTCAACCATCGGTTAGCACTGGGAATTATACGTAAAAGGAGATTTATTCACGTTAAGACTACCCCGCACCTAAAGGCTGCAATACTTCAGAGAGCTTATGCATTATCTGGGGTTATGAAAAGCTAACTACCATATCCCTTAATCCAAATTTTTTGGCGGACGCACGTTAACGCGAATCTCTTTCACACCTGGTATGCTTTCCCCAGTTTCTCGAATCTTGTGAACCAGATGTTCTTCCTGAGTGACCTGCGCTCTGGTATTCACCAGGACTATGCCGTTATTAGCTGATACATCAATATCTGGTTTCATGTCTATCAAGGCAGCTTTGACTTCGGAAGCAAGGAGATGGTCTTCCAGTATTTTCTGGTATTTAGCACTTGTTCGAAAATGTGGTAGGCCAGCGGTATGGCATATTACGTCCACGGCATCGGCGACAGTGATACGTCCTATATGGAGTACAATGTCGTAGAGGCTTGGGTCCTTAGTATCAATACCGAACAAATATTGACTCCACTTGTAACGCTGTTCGTCATCGCTTTTAAGGATTCGCTGTGCCTCTTCTCTAGAAATCTTCTCCCGTTCCATCTCCAACGCTATGCGGTCTTCCATATCCGAGATAATCCTTACCTTAAGTACATGAGGTATACCTTCAAGAAGGAAATGCCCCGCCAGACCATGGTAAAC
>JAHJTL010000025.1 GCA_018829775.1 Chloroflexota bacterium
CGACCTTTGGCTTGCCAGTGCTCATGCCACACTTCGGCTGGGCAATCGTGCATATCTGCGCCAGCGATGTTGCCGTACTCGGCGTGCCGCCCAGGTACATGACCATCTGCCTGATGCTGCCACCGGGCACCGAGGACAAGGTACTGGAAGATATCTGGATGGATATCCACCGGGAATGCGAAAAGCTGGGCATCGCCATCATCGGCGGTCACACCGGCATATACCCTGGCATAGGCTACCCTCTGAACGGCGGCTGCACCATGTTTGGCATCGGGAAAAAAGAGCAGCTTACCCCTCCGTCCAATGCCAGGGTTGGCGACCGTGTAATCATCACCAAGGGCCCGGCCATTGAATCGACCGGTATCCTAGCGCTTCAGGCGGAAAAAGCGCTGGTGGATAAATTCGGCCAAGACCTCGTTGAAAAAGCGAAAAAACACTTCGCTGCCATGACTGTGGTTCAGGACGCGCTGGTGGCAGCCCCCCACGCCCACGCCATGCACGATGCCACCGAAGGTGGCCTGCTCAACGGTGTCTACGAGGTCATCGAGGCCTCCGGTACCGGCGTAACCATCTATGAGGAAAAAATCATTATTCCGGAAGAAATTGAGGCCGTTCACCGCTATTTCAATATCGACCCGCTCATCTCAATCAGCGAGGGCACACTGGTGATAGCCGCCACGCCGGAAAATACGCCAAAGATTATCAACGACCTGAAGCAAAACAACATTGATGCCTGGGAAATCGGCGAGGTGACGGAAAAAGATAGAATTTTTATCCGCAAGGATGGGAAAAAGGAAACGCTGACGCCGGTCAAGGTGGACCCGTTCTGGGCAGCTTATTTCAGCACGCTGGGAGGATAAACTTTGAGCACAAATCAAGAGGAAATTATACTGGGTAACCTGGCCCGCGCTATGGCCATGCTCCAGGAAAGCGCCGAGTTCGCGCTGCTCATGCCCGAAGTCAGAGTCAATCTGGTCTATGCCCTGCCGGATGCCAGGACAGGTAAAGATGTCGCCGCCATTGACGGCAGGATAACGGTGGTGCGGGGATTTCCTTACGCCTCCGGCCTGCCGACCTGGGGAGGTTCCGACCATATGGCCCGCCTGATAATCGAAGCGAGGAAGTATGACTCCAAAATAAACGCCGGTATAAACTTTAAATGCGATGCCGACGTGATTGAGGCTATGAAAGGGTACTGCTCGGAGAAGGGATTTCTCTTTGGCTTGATTGACCGCACCAGGGAGCCGGCGGAAGTGATGGCAAAGGACCGGAGTTCTATGCCCTGGAAGCTCAGGCAGCTGGTGGATAGTTCCGGCGGCGTACCGAAGCTCTTCTACGAAGGTGAAGGCTGGGGCAAGGAGCCGCTTTCCGTAGCCGTGGGCGGTACTGCGGTCGAAGTGGCCAGCATTGCCATTGACATCGCAAAACGCTACCAGCAAAAATTGAGCTAATCTGAGCCTCCAGATAATTCAATTCTGCGACCTCAATAACTGGTCATCGTGTTCTACAATGGCGGGAATGCGCCTGGTGGTGGTACAATAACATCATCAGGCAAATCAAGAGTCTCTGAACAAATGAAGGAGTATGCCGCCAATGGTTAGAGTAGTCGCCGTCTGTACCAGTAAGAAAAAGGGAGTCCGAAAACAGCCTATCGCTGAAGGCCTACTGAAAGAGGAGCATGGCCTGGTCGGTGATGCCCACGCCGGCTTGCTGCCCAACCGCCAGGTGAGCCTGCTTGCTGTGGAAAGCATCGACAAGATGCGCCACCTGGGACTGGAGTTGCACCCCGGCGATTTTGCTGAGAACATCACCGTGGAAGGTATGGACCTGTGCAAGCTGCCGATAGGCACCAGACTGACAGTGGGTAAAGACGTTTTGCTTGAGATAAGTCAGATAGGCAAGGAGTGTCACACCGGCTGCGCCATCCGCCGCCAGATTGGCCACTGCATCATGCCTGAGGAGGGTGTCTTCGCCCGTGTTTTGACAGGAGGACCAGTCAGACCGGGAGACGAAATATCGCTCAAGGAACAGCAATGACCGAGCCCAGTGCATTGGTAGAAAAAATTCTGAAACTGAAGAGGGAAAAGAATGCGGTCATCCTGGTCCATAACTATCAGCTTGGTGAGGTCCAGGACATCGCTGACTTCGTGGGCGATTCTCTGGGCCTGAGCCAGAATGCGGCCAAAACGGAGGCCGATGTCATTGTGTTCTGCGGCGTCCACTTCATGGCGGAGACAGCCGCCATCCTCTGCCCCAAGATGACGGTTCTCCTGCCGGACCGGCACGCCGGCTGCCCGATGGCCAACATGATTACCGCAGAACAGTTGCGGCAGAAGAAGAAGGAACTGCCCAATGCCACCGTGGTCTGCTATATCAACTCTACGGCGGCGGTAAAGGCGGAATCCGATATCTGCTGTACCTCGGCCAACGCCATCAAGGTGGTGGAAAGCATTGATAACGACGAGGTGCTGTTCGTGCCCGACCAGTACCTGGGTCACTACGTCTCAACCAAGACGAACAAAAAGTTTCACTTCTGGCCGGGTTACTGCCCGACGCACGTCCGAATTCAGCCCCAGCATATCATACAGCTCAAACAGGAAAACCCCAGGGCGAAGGTGGTCATCCACCCTGAGTGCCGCCCCGACGTAATCGCCCTGGCGGATGAGGTCGCCAGCACCGGGGGCATGATACGGTACGCCCGCAGGGATGACGTTCAGGAAATGATTGTCGGCACGGAAATCGGCATCATCCACCGACTCAAAAAGGAAAACCCGAGCAAGAAATTCATCCCGGTCACGGAACAGGCTGTCTGCCCCAATATGAAGCTCATCACGCTGGAGAAAGTCCTCTGGTCGCTCGAGGAAATGCGGCCGGAGATAAAAGTCACCGAGGCCATAAGAATCAAAGCCAAGGCAGCGGTGGACAAAATGCTGGCCATCGTCTGAGGCGAGCGCATGGAAGAGCCCAGGTATATCGTTGTTCTGATCACCAGTGACAGCGTTGAAGAGGCGGACCACATTGCCCGGGTGCTTGTGGAGAAGAAGAAAGTGGCCTGCGTCAATATCGTGCGCGGAATCGATTCTTATTTCTGGTGGGAGGGCAAGCCCGATTCAGCGCGGGAGAACCTGCTCATCGCCAAGACCAAGTCATCGCTGCTCCCTGAAGTCCTCGAAGTGGTCAGGAAAGTTCACGGTTACGATGTGCCTGAAGTCATTGCCCTGCCCATCATCGGCGGCAACCAGGATTACCTGGATTGGATCGAGCAGAGTGTTGCCTAGAGCACGCCCAGTTCGTCGAGCAGCTTGATTACCCTCCCCTGCTATTTCAGTTCCGCGATTGAGGTGTAAAGTATGTCAAGCATTTCGTCCGCTTCTTTCTCCGTGGTTATAATCGGCGGGTTGAAACGCACCCTGGTATAGTCCCTGGCCAGCGCCATGCGGACGTACAGACCCCTCTCCAGCACCTTCCGCACCCATTTCCTCATTGTTTCTACAGCAAACGGCGATTTGCTTTCTTTGTTTTTTACCAGTTCTATCCCAAGCATAAGGCCCAGGCCGCTGGCATCACTGACATTGGGCAGGTCCATGAACTCCCGCTTCAGGCGCTCCAGAACATAGGCCCCGACCCTTGCCGCATTTTCCACCATTTTGTCCCGGAAAATAATCTTTAGCGCGGCACCTGCCGCCGCGGCACAGATAGGATTGCCGTGCTGGGTGAAGCCGTGCCAGAGCATAGTGCCCTTCAGCCCTTCAAAAACCTTGTCGCTGAGCAGCGTGACGCCGAAGGGCAGGTAGCAGCCATCGATAGCCTTGGCCACGGTCATGATATCCCAGCTTACCGGCCAGTGCTCCTGGCCCCACAGCTTGCCCGTCCTCCCGAGACCGGTCTGTACCTCGTCGCAGGCCATGAACACGTCGTGGTCATTGCATATCTGCCGCACGATGGGGAAATACTCGGGTGGCGGGGCTACGTTGCCCGCCGCGCCCATCACCGGCTCGGCGATATAGGCAGCCACGCTGTCCGCCCCCTCTGTCTGGATGACTTTTCCCACGTAGCGTGCACAGAGAACATCACAGGACGGGTACTTTAAATTGAAGGCACACCGGTTGCAGTAAAAGGTAGGCGCCTGGATAAAGCCAGCAGCGAGCGGTGCATATCCGGTCCAGAACGCGCCGCTCCCGGCACGCGTCGCCGCTGCCGAGCCCATTCCGGCTCCATGAAAACCGTCTTGCAGGCTGATGATTTTATATTTCGGCCTTCCATGAACATGCCAGTAAAGACGTGCCATCTTGAAGGCCGTCTCCACCGCCTCCGTGCCACCATTGGTGAAGAAGAAGTGGGCCATTCCCGCCGGCACAACTTTGGCCAGCTCCGCGGCATATTCGATAATGGGCACGTTCGACTGCTTGGCCAGGAGGTGAGCAAACTGCAGCTTTCGTGCCTGTTCACAGATGGCATCGATGATTTCTTTCTGCCCGTGCCCCAGTGTATTGCTGGTCTGCTGCGAGGCCGCATCGTAGTAAAAATTCCCCTCGGTATCCCAGCATTTCACCCCTTCTGCCCTCTCGATAATGGGCCATACGTCCTCGCTGCCCACCACGGCGAAACCGTGTATCAGGTGCTTCCGGTCCAGAGCCAGGAGTTCTTCAGTCCGCTTGCTAACCATCTTGCCCTCCTTTGTTTCCATTTAAAAAGAGTGTTATTGCAACTGTAATTATACAACAGGCCAGCGTTTTCACGCTGGCCCTATTGTATCGCTTGATATAAACGCCGCTGGGTTGCCGTTAGCTTACAAAGCGCACCGTTACCGAGCCGAGACGGTCAAATGTAGCACGGTAGCTGCACGGTCCTTCAACGAAAAACGCAGCATGCAGCGAGCCGGAGATGATGAATTCGCCTTTGCCTATGCTCATACCGTAATCGGCCAGCTTGTTGGCCAGACTGGCGACCGCCTGAGCCGGATTGCCCAGCACCGCGGCGCCGGCACCGGTGGCGATAATCTCTCCGTCCTTGTCCAGCACCATACCGATGAGTCGCAGGTCAATGCCCTGAACCGGTGTCAGCTGCCCGCCAAGCACCACCCCACAGGCCCCGGAATCATCGGAAATCCCGTCCGGCGCTTTCTTTCTCTGCTCTTTATAGCGATTCCCCGCGATTTCAAAGGCGGGCAATACGCCGGCGGTGGCGGCAAGAACCTTGCCGACATCCACCCCCGGGCCTTTTAATTCCTCCCTCATGACAAAACAAATCTCGGCTTCAATCACCGGCTTTGAAAGTGTGCTCAGCGAGACCGGCTCACCTTCGGGAACGACCATGGTATCGAAAATGTGCCCGTAAATAGGCTCATCAACGCCAAACATTATCTGGTTGGCCTTGGCACAGAGCCCGATTTTACGACCTACAATCGTCTCACCGCTCTTCAGCCTCTCCTGAACCAGTTTCATCTGAATATCATAGGCATCGGCAACGGTTACATCGGGAAATCGGTCGGTAAGATTGGTGATCGGTTTTGCCGTCCTCTGCGCCTGGAGAATTTCCTTGGCTATCTGCTCCATCTGCTTTTCGTCTAAAGCCATCAATAACCTCCTTTTATTAACTGGATTGTTCTTAGATAAGAGTGCCAAGCAATTACCACAGTAATATTAGTGTGATGCACTTCTGCTGTCAAGTTTGCGCCCTTTTGATTCCAGCCACTTCTGCTTCTGGCTGACCCGGGTCCCTTCATCGGTGGGCCGGTAGCGCGACCAGAATTCCTCCCGAAAGCCGGGAAAGGTGCCGTCAATTATCGCGCTCCGTACTTTCTCCATCAAATTATGAATGAAGTGCAGGTTGTGAATCGTCGCCAGCCGATATGACAGTAGTTCCTCACATTTGAAAAGGTGTTGCAGGTACGCTGTGGAAAAGGTGCGGCAGGTGTAGCAGCGACAGCCAGATACGATGGGCTGGCCCATCCGGCTGAAGGTGGCATTTCTGATATTGCGGCGCCCCTCCCAGGTGAAAAGGGCGCCGTTGCGCGCTACACGCGTGGGCAGGGCACTGTCAAAGATATCGATGCCCCGCACCACCCCTTCAATTATATCCTCGGGAGAGCCTACGCCCATAAGATATCTCGGTTTATCTTCCGGCAATAGCGACGCTGTCGCCTCCACCATCTCAAAGGTGATCTTCTTGGGTTCGCCGACGCTCAGGCCGCCGATGGCATACCCGGCAAAATCAAGAGCGGTAAGGAATTCGGCTGACCGGCGCCTTAGCTCGGGAAAGACGCCGCCCTGCACGATGGCATACAGCGCCTGCTCGGGGCGCCGGTGCGCTTTGTAACACCTCTCCGCCCACTTATGAGTGATTTCCATAGCCCGCTGCACTTTCTCAAAGCTATCACCATAAGCCGAGCACACGTCCAGCACCATAATAATATCTGCGCCCAGCTTCTCCTGGTACTCAATGGCCAGCTCGGGGGTAAAAAAATGCTCGCTGCCGTCAATATGGGAGCGGAAGGTCACCCCTTCTTCACTGACCTTGCAGAGCGGGGCCAGGCTGAATATCTGGTAGCCGCCGCTGTCGGTCAGGATGGCACCGTCCCAGGCCATGAATTTATGTAAACCACCCAGCCTTTCCACCGCCTCGATTCCCGGCCGGAGGTAAAGGTGATAGGTATTGGCCAGCACCATGCGGTAGCCAATGTCCTTGACTTCTTCCGGGGTCAGCGTCTTTATAGTTCCCTGGCTGCCCACCGGCAGGAAGGCCGGGGTCGGCACCGCGCCGTGGGGTGTTTTCAGCTCTCCTGCCCGGGCATTATTGCAGGTCTTTAGTAAACGGAAACTGTTTTTCATTTCTTGGTTAGTCGTAGTATAGCTCAAGAAGTTGTGATTTGTCTTGATGGCCAAATAACGATAATATTAAAACAGTGAAGGAAAAACTGAAGCAAATATTCTCTCAAAGAAAAAAACAGCGCATCGTTGACCCGAAACGAGTATCCGCTGCCGTGCTGGTGCCCATCTACGAGAGAGACGGTCAGTACCATATCCTTTTCATCAAGCGCACGGAATGGGTGGAAAAGCACAAGGGCGAGATATCGTTTCCCGGCGGAGTGTATGAAGACCACGATGGCACCCTGCTCAACACCGCCCTGCGTGAGAGTTTCGAGGAAATAAACCTGAAACCCGATGATGTTGAGGTTCTTGGCGAGCTGGATGACGTGGTCAGCGCCAAGACCAACTACAGAATCACCCCGTTTCTGGCCTTCATCCCCTGGCCATATGAGTTCAAGGTTGATGGCCACGAGACCGAGGAAATAATTGAAGCCCCCATCACAACACTGATGAACATTGGCCGCTCGCGTCAGGAATTAAGAGGCAGCGAAACGTTCACCGTCTACCGATACAACTATAAGGGCAGGGTAATCTGGGGGGCGACAGCCCGGATATTAGCTCAATTCCTGAATATCTTTACTCAGGCCGAGAGGTCCTGACCAGCACCTCGCCTTTGGTACGATACATTCAACCGTCTTTCCCAAATCCCATTCACCCATTAAGATATACCAAAGTTAATATCAATTTATTAACTTATTTTATATTACATTATTGATTTTACTGATATTATGATATACAATCTATTTAGAGGTATTACTCAGCCATGGCCAAGAAAGATTATTATGGAATGTTGGGAGTCAGTCGCAATGCCAGCGAGCAGGAGATAAAGCAGGCGTATCGCCGGCTGGCCCGTCAGTATCATCCTGACGTTAACCCCAGCGACAAGTCGTCTGAGGCCAAGTTCAAAGAAATCAACGAGGCCTATGAGGTCCTTTCCAGCAAGGAGAGCCGGAAGAAATACGATAAGTACGGGGACCAGTGGCAGTATGCTGACCAGTTCGAGCAGGCAAAGCACCAGCAGACGCCATTCCGGGATTTTGGCGAAGCCGGCGGGGCAACCAGCTTTCAGTTCGGCGGCGAGGACCTGGGAAGCCTGTTCGATGATTTACTGTTCGGCGGTGGGCGTACGCGCACTTACACGCAGCGCACCCGACCGATGCGGGGTCGGAACCTTGAGACTCCTGTGGAGGTAACGCTTGAGGAAGCGTTTCACGGGACCAGCCGGACCATCAGCCTCCAGTCGGAAGAGCCCTGCCCTACCTGCAAGGGCACTGGCCTGATGCAGAATGCAGCCTGCTCAACCTGCCGGGGCGCCGGAAGGGTGCCCCGCATGAAGCGACTTGAAGTCAAGATACCCGCCGGCGTAAAGACCGGCTCGCGGGTGCGCGTCGCTGGCAGAGGCACGCCAGGCTATAACGGCGGCGCCAGTGGCGACCTTTATTTGATAGTATCGGTGAGGCCGCATCGTCAATTCGAGCGGAGAAATGATGACCTGTACGTGGAAGTCCCGGTGCCGCTTATGGTTGCGGTGCTGGGCGGGGAGGTGCAGGTGCCCACCATGAAGGGGAAGCTGGCACTGAAGATTCCTCCCGAGACGCAGAACGGGCGTTCTTTCCGCCTTGCCGGACAGGGAATTCCCCACCTTGGCAATTCGTCCCGGGGCGACATGTTCGCTAAAGTAAACGTCGTTCTGCCCACGAAGTTATCGGACAAAGAAAAGGAACTTTTTCAACAGCTGGGCGAACTTCGCAGCTGAGAGGAGGTGAGTTTGTATGGAACGAAATGAAGAACCGAGATATGTAATCAGCGTTGCCGCCCGGATTCTGGGCACACACACTTACACGCTGCGCTACTACGAACGGATTGGCCTGATAGGGCCGAAACGCTCGCAGGGCAACATCAGGCTCTACTCGGACAGAGACATCGACCTGCTCCGCCGGGTCAAGACGCTGGTTGAGGATATGGGAGTTAACCTGGCCGGCGTGGAGGTCATCCTACGCCTGGTACAGCGGATGGGCGAGATGCAGAACGAAATGGAAAAGTTGGAATCCGAGGTAAAAAGGCTGGGAGGTGAATAAGCGATGAGGCAGGAGAGATTTACAGAACTGGCATTGGACGCACTGGCAGCTTCCCAGGAGCTTGTCCGCCAGTTTCAACACAGCCAGTGGGATGTGGAACATCTTTTGCTGGCACTGCTGCAGCAGGAGCGTGGGCTGGTAGGCGATATTTTAAGAGAACTGAAAATCGACGTTGAAGCGGTCAAGCAGCAGCTGGAAGGGGCCTTGAGCAGGACACCCGGAGTAGCCTATGAGGCTACGCAAATTTACCCTACTCCCCGAATTAACCGTGTCGGCCAGATGGCCGATGAGGAGGCGAATCGACTGAAAGACGAGTATATCAGCACCGAGCATCTCCTCATCGCCATTATCGCCGAAGGGGGCGAAGCCGCCTCCATTCTGAAAGGGGTCGGTGTGGACCAGGAAAAGGTCTACGGCGTCCTGCAGCAACTTCGCGGCGGGCACCGGGTAACCGATACCAGAGCGGAGAGCCGTTACCGCTCGCTGCAGAAGTACGGTCGCGACCTCACCGAGTTCGCCCGACAGGGGAAACTCGACCCGGTCATTGGCCGTGAGGTTGAAATCAAGCGAGTGATGCAGATACTCACCCGGCGCACCAAGAACAATCCGGTGGTCGTTGGCGAAGCCGGCGTGGGCAAGACCGCCATCGCCGAAGGACTGGCCCAGAAAATCGCTGCCGATGATGTCCCCGATTCCCTCAAGGGCCGGCGCGTTGTCGCCCTTGATATGGGTGCTCTGGTGGCGGGCAGCAAGTTCCGCGGCGAGTTTGAGGAGCGTCTCAAGGCGGTCATGGACGAGGTCCGCCAGGCCCGGGGTGAGGTCATCCTTTTCATCGATGAGATTCACACGGTAGTCGGTGCCGGTGCCGCCGAGGGTGCCATTGATGCCAGCAATATGCTCAAACCGGCCCTGGCCCACGGCGAACTGCAATGCGTTGGTGCCACCACCATTGACGAGTACCGCAAGTTCATTGAAAAAGACAAGGCGCTGGAGCGGCGTCTGCAGCCAGTATATCTGGATGAACCAACGGTTGACGCTACCATAGAGATTTTGAAAGGCTTGAGGCCACGATACGAAGCGCACCACAAGATAGAAATCTCCGATGAGGCCCTGGAGGCCGCCGCCCGCCTCAGCCAGCGTTATATCGCCGACCGGCACCTGCCGGACAAGGCAATCGACCTCATCGATGAGGCGGCGAGCAAGATACGCATCGACACCGAAAGTGCTACCCCGGAAATCCGCTCACTGGAACAGCGGTTGAACCAGCTGACCAATGAGGAGGAAGCCGCCTCGCAGCGACAGGACTTCCAGCAGGCGGCACAGCTCAAGACGGAAAGGCTTAAACTGGAAAAAGAATATAACCAGGCTAAGAATGAGTGGCTCAAGCAGGAAAAAATCAGCGAGACGGTGAACGAGGAACATATCGCCCAGCTCATCTCCAGCTGGACCGGCATTCCCGTTTCCCAGATGCTGGAGGGCGAGGCGGAAAAACTGCTCCACATGGAAGAGAGACTCCACGAGCGGTTGATTAACCAGGAGGAGGCGGTCACGGCCGTCTCCGAAGCCATTCGCCGCAGTCGTGTCGGGCTGAAAGACCCCAGGCGGCCCATCGGCAGTTTCGTCTTTCTCGGGCCGACCGGTGTCGGCAAGACCGAGCTGGCCCGCACCCTTGCCTGGTTCCTCTTCGACGACGAGAACGCCATGGTGCGCCTGGATATGTCAGAGTACCAGGAGCGGCACGCCGTGTCCCGGCTCATCGGTGCCCCTCCAGGTTATGTTGGCTACGAGGAAGGTGGCCAGCTAACCGAGGCTATCAGGAGGCGTCCCTACCGGGTTATCCTCCTGGATGAGGTCGAGAAAGCGCATCCCGAGGTCTTTAATAGTCTGCTCCAGCTTCTGGACGACGGGCGCTTGACCGATGGCCACGGCAGGACGGTCGACTTTAAAAACTGCGTCATCATCATGACCAGCAACGCCGGTGTGGAACACATCAAGCGTGAATCATCGCTCGGCTTTGCTCCCCGTAAAGAAGAAACCAAAGCAGAAACGCAGCGATATGAGGCGATGAAGGAAAAGGTGATGGCCGAGGTAAAGAGGACCTTCCGCCCCGAATTCCTCAACCGCCTCGATGAGATAATCGTCTTCCACGAGCTTACTGAAGAGCAGATTAGGCATATCGTCGACCTGATGGTCAGAGACCTGCAGCAGCGCCTGGCAGAGCGAAAGCTGAACATTGAACTCACCGAAAAGGCCAAAACATGGCTGGCCAGGGAAGGCTATGACCCGGTCTTCGGTGCCAGACCTTTACGACGGGTTATCGAACGCCACGTGGAAAACCCTCTGTCCACCAGACTGCTCAGAGGAGAATTCAAGGAGGGTGAAACTGTAAAAGTTGATCTTGGCGACGAAGGTTTGACCTTCGTCGCCAAGGCTTCGGCCAGGGTCGCTGTCTGAGCAATCGAACACGCGTATCTCCCCTAGTATTGCCATTAGGCAAAAGTTAATGTAGAATAGGAGAGCATGTCCGAACAGGAACCAGAAAAGAAGCCCTCCGCTAAGACAGCCTATCTCCTGGGTCTCTTCGGTATCGCAGCCACACTACTCATGGCGGTGGCTGTTGTTTATTACTGGGAGTGGGTGAGGGGCCTTGGGGCATATGGATATGTTGGTGCTTTCCTTATCAGTATTCTCGGCGGGGCAACGATTATCGTCCCGGTGCCCATGCTGGCAGTCATCTTCGCCCTGGGCAGGGTAATGGAGCACACCTGGCTGGTTGGCATTGCCAATGGTCTGGGCGAAACGGTGGGGGCACTCACTATATACATGACCGGCTACGGCGGCGGCTCGGCAATTTACCACCGCACGCAAGGCAGACTGCAGGCCGCCTACGAAAAACTCGTGCGACTTATGGAACGAAGAGGTTGGCTCATCCTCTTCGTGCTGGCGGCGGTACTTAACCCCTTTTTTTACCCGGCGGCTTTGGCCGCTGGGGCACTGCGTTTCGGTGCCAAGAGGTACATCTTGATTACCTGTGTTGGCAAGATAATCAAGGGTATGACCGTCGCCTATGCTGGCTACTGGGGGCTACGTGGCCTGCTCAGGATGCTCGGGGCACCAATTTAATCAGCTTTCTTCAATGGTTATCCGCAGTATGGTATCGCCTTTGAATTGCGGATTCTGGTTCGGGTCTCTGGGCGTCAGCTGCTCGAGGACATTCATCCCCTCAATTAACTGACCAAAAACGGTGTGCTTGCCATCAAGTCCGTGCTGCGGTGCAAACGTGATGAAGAATTGGGCGCTGTTGGTATTCGATCCGCTATTGGCCATGGAGAGCACTCCGGCATCGTGTTTGTGTGCGGTAAATTCGTCATCAAATTTATAGCCGGCGCCACCCATTCCAGTACCTGTTGGGTCACCACCCTGGGCCATAAAGCCCGGTATAACCCGGTGAAATGTGGAGCCATCATAAAATCCTTCCCGGGCCAGAAAGACGAAGTTATTAACCGTCATCGGTACATCTTTGGCGAATAGTTCTGCTACCATATTCCCCTTTTCTGTCTCAATAATCGCCGTATACTGCTTACTGGTATCGATAGTCATCGAAGGCGGTGATGAATAGGTTTTCGGTTTCGCCTCTGGCGCCGGTGCTTGTTCGGGTGCCTTCTCACCACATGAAATTACAGCGAGCGTCACCAGAAGGATAATTACAACCAGAGTAAGGATTCTCTTCATCATTGTCTTCACCTCTTGCCCAAAAGCGTAAATTTTATTTGTGATTGTAGCCTATTTGCTTCCGAAAAACAATCATTACGGGAGATATACCGCACAAAATAAATGAGTGTATTACTGCAGTTGCCAACCGACCTGCTTTATGATAAATTATACACGTAAACGCGGGGCTGTAGCTCAATTGGGAGAGCGTTTGACTGGCAGTCAAAAGGTCGGGGGTTCGAATCCCCCCAGCTCCACCATAAAGGTAATAATATTACCACAATTTAGCTTCAGTTTCCTGTTCTTCTTTTTAATATTTATGTTTCCAACCTTGTTCGTTGGTAATTGTATTACCAAGGCTAACTAATTTATTGACACCCACTACTGCAAGGGATAGAATTCCGGTGTTAGTGCAGAGATAATAATAACTTGGCATAAGGAATAATTTTCGTGGTTACTGGAACAGACATTCAAACCGTAACACAAACAGAGCACGAACGCCTAATAAATCTGATTGAAGAGTTGATTGCAGCCATTAAAAGATTACCTGATGATGTTGAATGGGGAGAAACATCCTACATGGAGGATGTGGAAATTCTAAACTTTATTCGTATACAAACCCTTTCTCTCCAAAACGTAAAGGAAAATGCAGTCAGAGGATATTACAGAGATACCTTTCATTTGATACGTATGGTATATGAAGCATACTTTGTCCTCAGATTGGTAAGCACGTGTGACAAGTATCCATTCCGAATAAAAATCAAAAGAGGACAGCATGACCCAAGTTTAGAACATGCAAGAAATAGGACTGCCCAAGAAGTTCAAAGAGTGTTTGGTAATCGTCTGGTTAGAACATACATGGAAGATAAAAATACTCTTGTTGCGATACTTCGTGGGATACCTGTTGTTGACAGTCAAGGTCAGGATACAGGTATCATAGTACCTTATTATTATCAAGCTTGGCATGATTTTCGTCCAGTTGAATATCATCTAAGACGTGATGGTCTTCAGGACAGAATTCCGACTCTCCGATTTCTCACTGGTGAATGGGCAGCTTTCTCAAAAAAGATGAAAATAAATTTGAGGGAGGATTATGGACTAATTTATAAGTATTTCTTAACTTTTGATAAAATTCTAGACAACCTATGTCTGAATGGAATCTTGAACAAGAAGTTATCAACTAGAGTTCTCGTACATTATAATTTTCTAAGCAATTTCTCACATTCTACGAGTGACAGCATAAGCCTAGTGTCAACACGTAGGATTACAGAAATAACACCAGGCGGTTTATCCATAATTTACAATCATTATTCCAGCGAATTAGCTCTACTCTATACTTGCCATCTGCTATCAATGCATCTTCAACATGCAATATTCTATCTTAGATGGCGGGCTATCAAATTAAAAAACAAAAGAACTTATCAGTCGCTTTGTCGCAGAGTTGAGGATGATTTTGGATATTTCTGGTTCATCTTTAATAAACCGCATCAATATGATAGATATACGCAGGCCAACCGCAAGTGCAATTATAGAAAGCAAATATTTTATCGTCCCGAAGACATCAGACTTGGAGACGTACGATATTATGATGACCCACTTTACAGGTTAAAGCAATTGCATCAGAGCCAAAACGAACTAACTTCTAGAAATTCCTACATGAGCCCCTTTCCAAGAAATGACGTTTTACCTTGAAAAAGAGTTCTTGCAATCAGGACTAACATAGGAGATAAGTAACTGTTGCAGAGCCGGAATAAGTTGATTCTTCTCAAACAGAAGTTCGGGAACTGTTCCGAATGGCCCACCATGGTGGACGGAATAAAGAACTCCTGCCGTTTCTTCAGATATACCTTCCGGTGGCAGGGGCAGACAATAATACATATTGACGAATATAATAGTGGTCAATAGTATTAATTATTCTGTAAGGAGGAAACCATGATAGTTACCGATAAACTTATTGTATGCGTTGCTCCCTGCGGCAGTTTTCTAGGCAAAGAGGCAAACCCCAACATACCGACCAGCCCCGAGGAAATCGCCGAAGAAGTATATCGTGCCTGGAATGAAGGCGCTTCTCTGGCCCATATTCACGCCCGCAATAACGAAGGCATGGCCACTACCGACCCCGAGGTTTTTCGCGAAATCACCCACCTGATAAAGGAGAAGGGATGTGACATAGTTCTGGAATTCAGCACCTCTCCGGGACGTGAAGAGGGAGCGAGTGTTGAGGATGGATTTAGAGTCCTTGAAGCTAGCCCGGAACTGGTATCCTTCAACGTTGGGGTTGCTGTCTTTATGCGCGCAGGAAGTGAACAAATCCGGCCCTGGACGCGTTCCTTTACCGAGAGAATGATAAAGGCACTGCTGGAGAGAGATATAAAACCCGAGTTTGAACTGCATGGCGGATTGGGCAGTTTAGCCGTGGAGGTCAAATATCTTATTGAAAATTACCCCATCGCCAAACCTTACTGGATTGACTTTCCGCTGGGAATGCAAAGGACCGCACAGAATGCGACCCCCTATACGCCGAGGACTCTGATGCATCTTGTTGACCAGCTTCCTCCAGATTCGATGTTCATGACTCTTGCCGTCGGTGCTGATGAGACACCAGCCGTAGTCCAGTCAATTCTTCTTGGTGGCCATGCCCGGGTCGGTTTTGAGGATAATATATATTACAGCAGAGGGGTTCTTGCCAAGAGCAACGCCGAATACGTTACCAGAATAGCTAGAATAGGTATGGACCTTGGGCGAACGATAGCTACACCGGCTGAAGCACGTGATTTACTGGGATTATCGGAATTACAAGGTAAAAAGAGCACGACTCGAAAGCGCAATGACTGAGTAAATCAATTATAGAGTGGCGCCTGAGATGCGATTGTATCGCTACTGAGAATATAAGCAAGATAACGGACTTCCTGTTCTTATAGATGAAGGAGGTGCCGAGGTGAAGCTCGAGGGCAAAGTAGCCATTATAACCGGGGCCGGCAGGGGAATCGGGCAGGGGATTGCCTATTGTTTCGCCGAGGAGGGAGCTGACCTGACTCTCTGCTCACGAAGCCCGATTGAGGTGGAGAAGACTGCTGAAAAGATCCGGGCAATGGGCCGAAAAGTTCTGCCCGTCCAAGCTGATGTTACACAATTCCACGAGGTGCAGCAACTGGTTCAGGGCACCCTAAATATCTTCGGCAAGATAGACATACTGGTCAATAACGTCGGCGGCGGCCGTAGCGAGGTCGGTGTAGGGGGCGGGGCGGTCAGTAAAAGAGGTTTTAGTATCCTCGACCTTACCGACGATGATTGGGATGGTGCCTATGAGGTCAATCTTAAGTCGCAAGTATACATGTGCAGGGCGGTCGCACCACACATGAAAGCACAAAAAGCGGCAAAATCATAAATATCTCCTCAATCGCTGGGAAAACTGGCGACCCCCATCGAATGCCCTATAGCTCTATGAAAGGAGCGATAATAACCTTCACTTGGGCGCTGGCCAAGGAGTTAGCCAAAGATAACATCAATGTCAACTGCATCTGCCCCGGGCTCATTTATACCCCGGCCTGGAAGGTAGGCGCCACAATACTCTGGCAGAAAGTACCCCGTTATCAAGAGTTGAAGGCACCCGAGGAAATCTTTCAAGAATACGTGAAAAGACTGGTGCCGCTCGGCAGAGAACAGACCGCTGAGGATATCGGCCGCGCTGCCGTTTTTTTGGCCTCGGAGGACGCCAAAAACATCACCGGCCAGACGATAAACATCGATGGCGGTATAGTAATGGACTAGCTCTCTCGCCCTATCTCGAGGATGATTGCATGCTGCTGGGCTATCAACATGAAGGGGGAAACAAGAGGAGAGCTGCTATCAAAGTTCCATCACATGGGGGTGATGGTTAAGAACATGGACAAGGCTGTTGAATATTTTCAAGCTCTGGGTATAGGGCCATTTGAACCATCGAATTTAGTTCATATAGACAGGCAGATGTATGGCAAGCCTGTCGCTGCTGATGTCAAGAATATAGTAAAAGCAACAACGATGGGGCCAATAGGGATTGAGTTAATTCAACCTGTTTCAGGAAAGTCCGTCCACGGGGAATGGGTGGAGAGCCACGGTGAAGGCATTAACCACATAGCCTTCATTGTGGATGACATCGAAGAAGCGACTTCTATAATGGTTGAGGTTAATCCTATGGCAACTCTAAAGAAGCCTAGAGTGCCCACCTATTTGTGACAATAATAGCAGCTATTGGTTCTTCTGGAGTCAAGGTTATCACTTTTTGGTCTACAGCGACCTCGGGTTCACCCGGCCTTTCTATCGGCTCAGTTGTCGTCGGGTCACTGGGAGCGCCGTCGAAATTATTCAGAACATCTTCTCCATTTGCTGTCGCCCCTTTGTTCATTTAAGCGTGCCTACATGGTGTTTTGCGTGTTTGAATTTGACTTATAATCAACCCCTCATAGCTACGTAATATCATATTTCCAACATTTATTAAGATTAATAGACAATACTAAAGTTGGTTCTGTTCTGTCTAGATTGATGACTCATTTTCTCACCGTGCCTTGCATCACTACATCTTTCCAGTTCTTGTAAGGGTAATCAGCCTTAGCAACTTCGGCGGGTGTCCTATTCCCAATGGCTTCATGAGGTCTGAAAAAGTTGTAGTTTATCAGCCAGCCGTCCATTATCAGCTTTGCTGTCTCTTTGTTGCGCATACCACGCATAACCTTTGTTCTAGCTTTAAGAGTGCCGTGAAATCTCTCAATAAGGTTATTACTATTCCCTATATCAAAAGGACTTCCCTGTTTATGTTTCGTATCTGCGCCGAAAACAAGCTCGATTCCATCGAGATAGGCTCTTAGTTTGTCAGTGTAAACGATTCGAGGCACTTTACCAGCTCGGTCTAGGGCTTTTTGCATCAATGCTTCAGCATCCTTTGTTGTGCGGGTGAAGGACATGTGAGAAGCCAAAAGGAAGCGGGTCTGGTCATCAATTATATCCCAAAACCAGACATTCACATCTTGGTCTAATTTAATCACAGTCTCATCAGCTATCCAAACTGAGCCTACTTTGATATTGGAGAGATTAGCATCATTTACGGCACCCTTTGTATATTTGATTATCCACTCATAAACGGTGGAGTCGGAAGGGTAGACGTGGTAGATGCTATCTAACTCCCTACGGATAGCATCAATAGAAAGTCCTGAATAGAATAAGCTGACAGCCGTTGCTATCTGGTCTGGTGGATACTTCATTCCAGGAAGAGCGTCAGTCCCAGCAAAGGTTCGCTTACAATCACGGCACAGATAGTATTGGGTATCTCCCTTTGTCCCGTATTTAACCACATTTTTAGAGCCACAATGCTTGCAGGTTATAGTGATTGTCTGAGTATAGGTAACTTCCGCTAAATGGGCTACTGGTGGCTTTTCAAACATCTTGGCTATTTCCTTAATTAGTTCGGTTTCACTCATAGCTAACCTCCTTTGCATATCTTGGATAATCTATTTCTAAGGCTATCCCGATATTGAGTCGCAATCTGTTCAGCATTTTTAATGTCCAAGCTATCTTCTACAATTTTAGTTACAGCAGTCACACCAATGCCTCTTAATTCCACAAAGGCATTATAGAGGTTGCAAGAATATGTATCCATAAGCCATAACTCTAAAGAAGGGAAAAAGGTAATGCAGATTTCAGAATAATCCCCTTTTTTCTTAAGGCTCTTTCTGCCAACAGCTACTAGCGGGTTCCAACTATAGCCAGTATGACTTTCGGGAAAATTATTTGAATCAAATGACCCTATTCGCCAAGCACCTATGTATAATTCGCCAGATATTCTGGTAATTTCTACATCTATAGGACTCACATTTTTGATTCTCCAACGTAAAGTAAGATGCGGGATTCTGCCATCAAAGTGAGCTTCAATTTGAAATCTATCATGGCTAATACCCAACTCAATGTATTTCCTTCCCTTATTCCTCCACCAATTAACAAATACGTTCATAATGAACCTCCTTATTAAGTTAACACAAAAGATGATAACTTCAAGAAATATGCTTTCTGACATTTGCCCTTCCTCCTACTGTTTTTAGTAGGAGTATAAACCAATTCTTGAGCCTTGTCCATCCGAAGCGAACAGTAAGCTAAAGTACTTAACCTTGGTATTACTAAAGTGGGATTCATTATTGATATCCATAGATGTTATTCTGTTCAGCAGAGATGGAATTTACGGGTGACTGAAGAAGGTACAAAAAATGGATTCTACAAACCTTGACGAA
>JAHJTL010000026.1 GCA_018829775.1 Chloroflexota bacterium
CGAGTAGACAATGCGCACGTCCGCTCCCGCCGCTTTTGCATCCTGAAGGCTGGAATGGCTTCCGGGCACCCTCACCATATCGCCGAAGGAGGCAACAATGACATCGGGCAGCGAAGCGATGGCGATGGCTTTATCAAGGTCGGCATTGTCGGTAACGCACACCGGGCAGCCCGGCCCCGAGGTAAGGGTGAGCACCGGAGGCAGCAACTGGCGGAGACCGGACTTCATGATGGACACGGTATGCCCGCCGCAGAATTCCATAAAACGTGCTTCTTTGGCAGCGTGACGGTGGATGCTGCGGACTAAGCCTGCGGCCAGCTCAGACTGGCGAAATTCACTGACTAACTTCATTCCTTCTCCAGGAGTTCGCTCATTTCGGCAAATATGGCCAGCGTCTCCTCCGCTTCGGCCTGGTCAAGGATGTTGATGGCATAGCCGGCGTGGAGGAGCACATAGTCACCCACCTTGGCCTCAGGGGTGAGCATCAGGCTTGTTTTTCGGGTGATGCCGCCGATTTCAACCTCGGCCTCGATTCCGTTTATCGATTTAATTCGTACCGGTATGGCCAGACACACGTAAATTACTCCTTACCGTTATTTATCTGATAATTGGCTATTACCGCTTGTCCGAGGGAAATACCGCCGTCGTTGCACGGTACCAGGCCATGAGTGAGAACGTTAAAACCTTCTCTTTCCAGCGCATCAACTGCCAGGTTAAGCAGCAGGCGATTTTGAAAAACGCCACCGCTCAAGGCCACCGTTATTAAGCTAGATTTTTGGGAAATCAACCGACAGGTCTCCAGTATGATACGTGCCACGGTCAGGTGGAATCTGGCGGAGACCACACCGGGCTCAATTCCGCTTCGCACGTCATTCACTACGGCGGAAACGAGCTCGGGCAATTTAATTACTGCGGGCTTATCATCTTCTATGGTAAATGGGTACGGTTCAAACCGAATCACATCATCGGGGGCTATCATTTCCAACTCGATGGCTGCTTGAGCTTCGTAGTCAACCTGCCCCCGGACCCCAGCCAGCGCTGACACGGCGTCGAAAAGCCGCCCCGCCCCCGAGGTCAGCGGTGAGTTAAGCCTCCGTTCCAGCTGGGTTTTGACGATATCTACTTCATGAGCGGATAATTCACTCATAATGGGGAGGCTATCCAGTGGCGTTTCCGGACCGAGAAGGGCATAAATGTAACCGAGCGCCATGCGATATGGCTTGTGAATGGCAGCAGCCCCTCCCGGCATCGGGACATATTCAAGGTGGGCTACCCTCTCAAAATTGCCCCAATCGCAGACCAGAAACTCGCCGCCCCAGAGGTTGCCGTCGGTACCGTAGCCGACGCCGTCAAAGGCGACGCCGATGACTTGTCCGTCAAATCCGTTTTCCACCAGGCAGCCGACGATATGGGCATGATGGTGCTGCACGCCGATAGTTTTCAATCCCTTCTCCGTAGCGTACTTCAGAGCATACTTGGTGGAGAGGTACTCCGGGTGCAGGTCATAGGCAATGATTTCGGGCTTTACGCGGAAAAGTTGCCGGTAGAGGTCAATAGTGTTCTCAAAATGCTCCACCGTCTCTTCATTATCCATATCACCGATGTGCTGGCTCAGAAAGGCGTATTCATCCCTGGTCAGGCAGAAGGTGTTTTTCTCCTCGGCACCGCAGGCCAGTACCTGACTGGCTTTAAAAGGAAGATGAATGGGCGCAGGCGCGTAGCCGCGGGCG
Source organism: Chloroflexota bacterium (assembly GCA_018829775.1). Lineage (NCBI taxonomy): Bacteria > Bacillati > Chloroflexota > Chloroflexota bacterium. The sequence continues at coordinate 1,731 of JAHJTL010000026.1, forward strand.
CGCCTGATGGCGCGCGCCTTATCTCTCTCCACCAGATAAACGCTGTCATCGTAGCGGGCACGGATATCGCGATTGTGCAGCAGAAAGTAATCGGCGATGCCGTGAAGTCGATGCAGGGCTTCATCATTGTCTTGGCAGATTGGCTCCTCGCTCAGGTTGCCGCTGGTCATAACCAGCGGTCGTGCCGCATGGTGGAGGAGGATATGGTGCAGTGGTGTATAGGGCAACATGACACCGAGATATTTGTTATTTTCCGCTGCCGACGCGGTTACATTTGAGGCGTTTTTTCGCCACCTGAGAAGGACGATGGGCGCATTTGGCGAGAGGAGCAATTTGGCTTCCTCTGGTGATACATAGCAATGCCGCTTGATCTCTTCAATAGACGCCATCATCAAGGCAAACGGTTTGCCGGGTCGCTTTTTGCGTTCTCTGAGGCGTGCCACGACCTCCTGGCTCGTGGCATCGCAGGCAAGCTGGAAACCGCCAAGGCCCTTGACGGCGATGATATACCCCTGGTGGAGGAGCTCGGCAGCTTTATGTAGCGGGTCCTTGCCGGGTACTGGAGTTCCATTGGCATCGGTGAGCTGCAGGCTGGGGCCGCATTTGGGACAGGCGTTGGGCTGGGCGTGGAAGCGGCGGTCAAGCGGGTCATCGTATTCTGCCTGACACTCAGGACACATGGTAAAACGGTTCATAGTGGTCAGCGGGCGGTCATAGGGAATGTCCCTGATGATGGTAAAGCGGGGACCGCAGTTGGTACAGTTGGTAAACGGATAGAGGTAGCGGCGGTTTACCGGGTCGAAAACCTCTTCAAGGCATTCCGGGCAGGTGGCCAGGTCAGGAGAGATAGGCTGATATTTCCCCGGCTCGGGCTGGCTTTTTCTTATCTCAAAATCGATATCGCCTTTAACCGGCAGTTTTTCGGTGGTAACATCCTGAACACTGGCGGCGGAGGGAGCCCTTTCTTTCAAGAGGGCCAGAAACTGGCTGACGTTTTCCTCAGGCCCCTCTATTTCAATAGCCACGTTTCCTGAGGTATTTCGTACCCAGCCATTGAGGTGACAATTTTTGGCCAATCGGTAAACATAAGGTCGGAAACCGACGCCCTGCACTATACCGCGCACTTCAATATACAAACGCTCTGTGGAGTTCATTTTGGTGGAGAGCTCCTCATAGATGCCCCGGAAAGACTAACAGCAATACCGATTCTGTGATAGTGCCAAAGCTGCGATGGGACATATCAATCCACTACAATTATAGCATATAGCTGTAAAAGGGTGGATTTATAGCCTGTTGCGAAACTCGCGGCTGTAAATAGGTTCCATTTTACATCACTCCCCTTCTAGTCCCTACGCGGGATTATATCACTGTTGTCAATTGAATATTAATAACAGTTCAGTTCAATCGTGGTTGGTAATATCGTAGAACCTACAGGAGAGAGGATGCAAAGTAATAGTGCTAAAAAGGTCCGCTGAATTTCACGCCTGAAGACGAGGCGTGAAACCATGAAGCAATAAAGGAAGATTTATCAATTGACATGGAGACTTTCCCCCGTATAATTTATACTACTGCAATATAAGGTAGTATTATGAAACAAAGTTCTACCGGTTATGGTCCTGCTATAATGCGGGCGCAGGAAAATTTATTGCCAGAAGATAAACGGCTTTTTGAAGACCCCTATTCTGAGAAATTTCTATCACCCTTTTATAAATTTCTCGTGATTTTAATGCGTTCTCCTAAAATATTGAACTTTTTGATAAAGATAAGAGAAAGATTAACACCCGGAGTAATTGGGGGACTTATTTGCCGCACACGCTATATAGATGATGTATTAAACAACGCCATTAAGGAAGGAGTTGGAACAGTTGTTAACCTGGGAGCCGGTATGGATACCCGTGCTTTTCGTATTTCTGGCATTGAAAATATAAAATACTTTGAATTAGATTTTCCTGAATCACAGAAAGTCAAAAGATCATACATCGACAAAAAAGTCGGAGAACTTCCTTCCAATGTTTCTCTGGTTCCTATTGATTTTAACAGTCAAGATCTTGGTGAGGAGTTGAAGAAAGCAGGATATACTTTATCTTCTAAAACTCTTTTTATATGGGAAGGTGTAACACAGTATATTTCTAAAGAAGCAATTGATAATACCATAAAATATGTTGCCCAGGCTTCCACTGGCAGTAGAATTGTTTTTACCTACATTCTAAAAAGTTTTATTAATGGCAGCCATATCCCCGACGGTTTAAATAGCCTGTATAAATTCACTCTTAAAAAGAAGAATCCACTCTGGTTTTGTGGTTTTGATCCTGCCGAGATGCATGAGTATTTGTCAAAATATTCCCTATCTCTAATTGAAGATGTTGGTCATGAAGAGTATCTTGAGCGCTATATTAAACCCAAAGGCCGTGATTTAACAGTGTTTGAAATTGAGCGGGCAGTTCTGGCAGCTGTGAAATAAGACGCTATTTATTATCAAATAGACAAAATACTGCAACCAATATCTATCACTAGAACATAATCATCATACACTATTGTCTGGAAAGTAGTACTTTTAAAATGTTTTCTCTTAGCATAACTAATCAATTCTGCCATGAAGCGTATTCATTTCATAGTTAATAATTTGATGTATGCTAACACTTGATTTTTACTTTGAGGTTAGTCCCTTGATACAAGTTTGCCAATATGAAATACCAAAAATATATTCCAAAACTAGAATACTTATGGAGCGAAATAGCCTGCAGGTTTGTGCGTGGAACGAGTGTATGAATGCGCTAGGTTAAGCCCTACATAGTGCTATGAGTAATCAAATATGCTCTATTAGGCAATGTGTTCATTCTGTGGCTTAGGTTGCCAGAGAATTTATGAAATAATCTGGTGAAATGTTTTTTACTTAACAACTTGTAATCAATTTGTAATCAATCTGTAATTATTTCCACGCTGATTTTAATCTTTTCGTAACTTCAAAATAATAGAATGGGTTCAATGATGATCGATGAGCATTATGGTCTTTAGCGTAAACAAAATGATTATCACGCCTTTTGACTATTATGAGCAATGGGAATTCAGGCAGTTATTATCGAATATTAATTGATCACCTGACATATCCTCTGGCATGTGAAAACGAAGTGAAGGAGAAGCAAAATGGAGAATAAAAATGTTGACCGAGATCTTATACAAGAATTTGAGCAGCTTAATATAAAACTGGCGACTGAGCAGATTGACACAGAAATAGAGTTGGAAAACGTAATGGGCTTGGCTAGTGAACAAATGGAAAGGGATGAAATATTTAGCAAGTTGAAATATTATTCACATACTTACAGAGCAGGGTTTAATGAAGGCTTTTTGGTTGGGCGACAGTTAATGCAAAAACACGATACTCTTAAAGCAGAGAGTATTTATCGCAAATATTTAGAACTCAAGGATAGCACTTCCAAACTGCTCATCAACCAATAGTTTCGCAACAAACTAGATTAATGTCTTTCCAATCTTAAATGAAGCTTCTGGTCGCTAAAGATTTCATGGCCCCGATTAGGGACACAAGGCACAAGATGGAACTAATTATTACTTCTGCCTAGTATGTTTGTCTTTATATGTGGATTTGGGAACTCTGGTGGTTTTATCGTAAGGTTTGTAGCCCATTTCGACCGCCTGGCGGTCCATATCCAAGGTATGGAAACGTTCAAGTGGTAATATAACCTGGCCTTCGGTTTGTCGCAGGTCTATTGTTTTAAGGTAATGTTTGCATCGCTCGCAAGTGTAAAGCCGGTATAGACCTGAATCGTCTACAAAGTACGACAGGTCATTCTGGTCCTGGGTATCACAATAGGGACATTGAAGGCGTTGAAAGGGCCATTCAGTATCACAACGAGAACATAAAAGCCACCTTGAGCCGCGTTCGGTATCCAGAAAAGCGAAGTCCGCACTTCCTCCGCATATCGGACAATAACTGCGGCGCCATCGCTCATGGTCAATGGAATCTCTCAGGGTTTTGGCATGACTCACCAGGAAGGGTTTTATAGTTGCGTGGATAATCGAATTTATGAGTTTATTGTCTGCGTCCTTAGCTGAAATCCTTGAGGGCAGCTTTTGTTTTTCGAACCATTGCTTGAGTACTGGCCTTGTAAGAAGAACATCCGCTTCTAGTTCTGCCAATCCCTCGTAATTGGATTTGAATATCGCTGCATAGCTGGCGAAAATAATCTTGATCTCATCGAAAGTAGTAACCAGTAACTGCCAATCGAGAGCGAGCTCATCAAAAGAGATAAGGGGAACTCCATCATTGGTCCGCTTACTAGTGGCATCGCGGCTCAAACTCGGTTCAAGTCGCGAAGTCAGCTTTTTTTCAACTTGAGATTGAACTTGTAGTAATTTACGGTAGAACTCTAAGAGTTTCGGGAGTATCCCTTCTTTTCTTTCCTTCTCCTCCAAAAAGCTGATAATTACATCAGTCTGTGTAGGCAACTAGCTTTCCACCTCTTTCCCTTTGGTGACCTCTTCATACCACTTGGCATGATGTGTCTTGGCATACTCAGATGATATTTTGCCCCTCGCCATAGCGCTCCAGGACTCGGTCATCAGCGGATGTAGCACACCAAGGTAGATGTGGACAAACAGCATTACCCCGGTGACAATGAAAGCGATGTCGTGTAGAAAAACCGTCCACAGTAAAACAGACGGTGCCAGCGTTGTCTTACCAAACCACATGATAAGACCGGTTATGACAAAAGCAGTCCCGAAGATTATAACTAAGAACCACCACATTTTTTGGCCGGTGTTCATATGGCCTTGGGGTGGCATGGTACTCTTGTCCCCAAGGAAATAAAACCGCGGTGCCGCTTTTAGCCAGCCCATGTCACTGCTTGCCCAGGAAAAGGCTGACTTTACCCCTTCCTTCGTTGATTTCCAGTTCATGGGGATGTAAATAAGTGGCGCTATGATAAATATAGCTGCGGCAATGCGATGTATCACACGGCTCCAGCTATCCTGCGCAATAACACCCAGGCCAGGGACAAACAGCACAAGCCCGGTAAGAAACAAAGCGACAAAAGCACCAGCATGTACCCAGTGCAGTACGCGCGTTGGTTTTCTGTACTTCTCAACTTCTTGCGGCATCTTTCTTCTCCTTCTCCTTGTTTGCATTGGCCCGGGCGACAAAGTAATTCATGCCCAGTCCCAGGATGGTTAACCCGCCCGCTACCCAGCCAATCGGTTGCATTACATCCTGCCAGGCGATGGTAGCAGCGGAAATCTGCGGATTTACTGGCAGTCCATAAACGGCGGGATGGTCATCAAGGACATACATCACGTGCAGTCCGCCTAATTCTTTTTCACCATAGAGGTTGGCATTGGTCCACCCTTTAGCCCTTAACGCTTCGACGCGTTTTTTACCCTCCGCGACGAGCTGGCTACGGTCGCCGTATTGCAACGCATTTGGCGGGCAGGTCTTCACGCAGGCCGGTTCCCAGCCCTCGGCAATGCGGTCCAGACCAGGGGTGGTGCAGAGAGTGCACTTATCCATTTTTGCGATGCCGGAAATCAGGTTGCGCTCGGAACGCGGCACCTGGAAGGGGCAGGCATCAATACAGTAGCCACAGCCGGTGCAGATATCTTTATTATAAGCGACAAAGCCGAGCTCATGATGGTATAAAGCGCCGCTGGGGCACACCTTAACGCAACCCGCTTCGGTACAGTGCATGCAGGAGCGTCGAGTGAAAAGCCATCTCACCATTCCACCGGGGTCGATTTCGCGGAACTCCATCTTGAGCCAGGTGGTCGGAGAGAGGTCGGGAGGGTTCTCGTAGCTCCCGCGGTTTACCGACTGTACACCGTTTTCCACGGTGGGAATAAATTCATCGTTCTCGTTCCATTGCTTGCAGGCGGCCTGACAGCCCCGGCAAGCTGTGCACCGTGTTGCGTCATATAATATTGCTTTTTCAGCCATCGTTACCTCCAACTATTCAGCATTCACCATCTATGCCTTGCGGACGTTAACCAGGAAAGCTTTATACTCGGGAATCATTGTATTCGCATCACCCACATGCGGTGTGAGAATGTTGGCACTGTCTCCCGTGGAGAGTCCGGTGAAGCCCCAGTGCCAGGGTATGCCTACCTGGTGCACCTTCTTCCCGTTCAACTGGAAGGGCTTGAAGCGTTTGGTTATCATGGCTTTTACACTGACCTGGCCTCGGGTTGATTCCACGATAACTTTCTCACCGTTGGCTATCCCTTTCTCCACAGCCAGTTCCTCACTCATCTCGACGAATGGTTCAGGCTGCATTTCGATCAACCACGGATTGTTTCTGGTCATCTGCCCGCCCTGCCAGTGTTCAGAGACACGGTAGGTGCTGCATACTATTGGATACTTATCCGGGGTTCCCTGTTCCTCTGGTCTCCATATTTTGAACGCCGGGTTGTTCTGCTGCTTTGACATGGGGTTCTGTATTGGAGCTTCCCACGGCTCGTAGTGCTCGGGGAGAGGTCCTTCGGCCATTCCGGGACCGAAGAAGCGGGCATGTCCCTCTGGCTTCATGATGAAGGGATACTTGGTCTTTTCCGGGTCAACGGCCATCGGCGGCCAGCCACCATCGGGTACATCACCGACCCATTTGCCATCCTGCCACCAGATAACCGGGTGCTCCTTGTCCCACGGCTCACCATTGAGGTCAACGGAGGCCCGGTTGTAAATGATACGCCGGTTAACCGGCCAGCACCAGGACCATTTTGGATAGAGCCCGATATTGAATGGGCCGGGAGTTGAATCGCGGCGGGCAGCCATATTGCCGTCCTCGGTATAGCTGCCACAGTAGAGCCAGTTTCCGGATGTGGTGGTGCCATCATCCTTCAGCTTACCGAAGCTAGGCAGCAGCTGACCGGCAGTTAAGTCGTAGCCATTTATCTCCTTGGCTACCGCGTGCACGTCAGGGTGCTCGTGTCCGTAGTTCCACATGAGTTGAGTTATCGCTTCGGCATTGGGGCCGCCCTCATTGACGTAGAGTTCCCTGAGCTTTCGGGCCAGCCGGTCTAACATCCAGAGGTCATCCTGGGCGGCACCCGGACCATCAGCGGCTTTATAACGCCACTGGCTCCAGCGGCCGCTATTGGTAACGCTGCCCTCTTTCTCAAAGGAATTAAGGGCGGGGAGGAGGAAGACTTCAGTCTTAATATCGGCCGGGTTTGCCCCCGGGCGTTTCCAGAAATTGGCTGTCTCGGTCTCCCAGAGATCGGTAACCACCAGCCAGTCGAGTTTATCCATCGCCTGCCGTTCCAGATTGGCGTTAGGTCCGCCCACAGCAGGGTTCTGGCCCCAGCACATCAATCCTTTGATTATGCCGGAGTACATGGCCTCAAACAGTGAGATGTGGGAGTAGTCGACGCCGCCTTCAATCTTTGGCAGGTAGTGATAGCCAAATTGATTACCTGCAGAGGCGGCATCACCGTACCAGGTCTTGAGCAGGCTGACCATATATTTAGGCGTATTCTGCCACCAGTTGGCGCTCTTGGGGTCGTTGCTCTTGGGAGTAACACGTTCCAGGTACTTGTCCAGGGAGGTATCAGTGTTCAGCGGCGTTTTCAGGTAGCCAGGCAGAATATGGAACAGTAGACAGTGGTCGGTAGAGCCCTGAACGTTGGACTCGCCTCGCATGGCGTTAATGCCGCCACCGGCAATTCCGATATTGCCGAGTAAAAGCTGGAGGATACAGTAAGAGCGGATATTCTGTGCGCCGTAGGTGTGCTGGGTGGTTCCCATGGCGTAGAGAATGGTGCCTGCTTTCCCTACCTGGCCGCTGGCAGCATATGTCTGGCAGACCTGCAGGAAGGTGTCAACGGGGGCACCGGTTATATGGGATACCATCTCCGGGGTATAGCGAGCGAAGTGCTTCTTCATGAGCTGGAAAACGCAGTTGGGGTCTTTGAGGCTCATGTCCCTCTTGGGGATACCCTTTTCGTCAAGCTGGAACTGCCAGCTGGATTTATCGTATTTTCTCTTACCACCATCGGTTTCATTGTGGCCCCCGGCATAGCCAGAGAACAGGCCATCCAGCTCAGCAGGTCCCTTGTAGTCAGGGTTGATGAGGTAAGCGGCATTGGTATATTCCGTGATGTAGGTCATGTTGTAATTACCGGGATTACTGTCAATATCATCCAGCACCCACTTTATCATGCCGTCGATAAAGGCAATGTCAGTGCCTGACCGCAATGGAGAGTAGATATCAGCTTTGGCCGAGGTTCTGGTGAACCTGGGGTCGATGCTGATGAGCTTGGCACCCTTTTCTTTGGCTTCCGTGATATGGCCAAATGCTGCCGGGTGGTTTTCTGCAGGATTGGAACCGATGGCCATTATGGCATCGGAGTTCGCGATGTCATTCCAGTGGTTGGTCATGGCCCCTCGGCCGAACGTCTCCGCCAAACTGGCGACAGTGGGGGAATGTCATATACGGGCGTGGTGTTCAATATACACCAGACCAAGTGCCCGTGCCAATTTCACCAGGAGGTAACATTCCTCGTTATCTAGAGCGGAACCTCCAAGATTGGCAATGGCTTCGGTGCGGTTTACCAGGTCGCCCTTGCTGTTTTGCCCGATAAAACTGGCATCTCTGGTGTCTTTAATGCGCCGCGCTATCTCCGTTAGCGCCCAATCCCAGGATGTTTCCTCCCAATCGGTCCCACCGGAACGCCGGTACAGGACTTTGCTCAGACGCCAGGGATTATCCGCGGAAAGTTGTCGCATGGAGGCGCCTTTGGCACAGCCTCCACCTCGGTTGATGGGATGGTCAGGGTCGCCTTCAATGTTGACCACTTTGCCGTTCTGTGCCGCCACAAGAAATCCGCAACCAGAGGCATCGTATGGACAGATGGTGCTCTTTTCACCTATTCTCTTTTTCAGGGGAATAACTTTGTGAGTTACCGCTTGAGCAAAATCAGGGTTAAGTGCCCCGAAAATAAAAATGCCGCCTATGGCGGTACCAGATGTTTTGAGAAAATCTCTCCTATTAAGCTCCATAAATACCTCCTTATTGGAATATATCCTATATTAAGCGCAAAATATTACCCAGATTAAGCGGGAAATGTTACCTGTATTGGACGTGAATTACACTTGCGTAAGTATAAATTATATTCGAGTTATTTGTCAACATTATTTTTGCAGGATAAATCGAATTATTACTTCGATGATTTCCGGGCGGTTTTTCTTGGTTTTGGCAGTTCTTTTTCTTCCTCCTCTTCTTCAAAACCTTCACCGCGCTGTCCTTTCCTGAAGTTACGTATACCCTTCCCCATAGCTCCGCCAATTTGTGGCAACTTGCCCACACCGAAAACGATGAGAATGACTACCACGATTAGGGCGATTTCCCATGGACCCAATCGAAATGGCATGGTATCTCCTTCCCGGCTCTATTTCCTCTTTGCCCGAGATTTTATACTTTGTTCAATACTATGTGAGTAATTATTTTAGTGCCTGGCCGGTAATCCTCTCGTATGCCTGGATATACCTGCGGGACGTTGCGTTAACAACATCGGGTGGCAGCGGTGGGGCGGGCGGTTCCTTGTTCCACCCCGATTCCACCAGCCAGTCGCGAAGCGGTTGTTTATCGTAGCTGGGCTGCGCCTGACCGACCTGATATAGACCGGACTCCCAGATGCGTGATGAATCCGGTGTTAGCAGTTCATCAATCAGAATGAGCCGGTCTCCATCCAGCCCGAATTCCATCTTCGTATCGGCGATGATTATACCCCGTTTGGCGGCGTACTCCTGTGCGTAATTATAAATGGCCAGGCTTTTCTCTTTTATTTCGAGGGCTCTTTTTTCACCGACCTCCTTTTCGACCTCATCCATGGTGATGGGCAGGTCATGCCCGGATTCTGCTTTGGTCGTTGGGGTGAACAGTGGCTCAGGCAGCTTCTGGCTCTCCCGGAGCCTCTTTGGCAGCGTGAAACCGGCCACCTTGCCCTGTTCCTGGTATTCAGCCCAGCCGGAACCGGCGAGGTAGCCGCGCACGACGCATTCAACCGGGATGCGCTTTACTTTTTTAACCACCATGGAGCGCCCGACCAGATAGGCAGGGCAGGGGAAGCGATTTTCGGCAGCGATATAGGTGTCAAGACAATGGACATCCTGAACCGTCTCCACCAGATGGTTGGGTACGATTTCTGATGTATGCCTGAACCAGAAAACAGACAGCTGGTTCAGGACGAGACCTTTACAGGGAATGGCGCTGGGCAATACGAAATCAAAGGCGGAGATGCGGTCGGTGGCGATGATGAGGAGGTGATTCCCCAGGTCATAGGTATCACGCACTTTGCCTTTGATGAATAACGGTAGAGGGAGGTCTGTCCCTCTTATCACTGATAAATCATTTCCCATATCTTAAACTCCGGTATCCTTAATGTTTAGTCGGTTAAGCCTTCCACGGATTTCTTGAGGATGCGGCTCACTACGGCTTTGCTTACCGGGTCTTTGGCCACCGTATCAGCAAAATCGAGCCTGTCGAAGTAGAGGCGCAGGCATTTTATTTTATCGTTCTCAAAAACAAGGACTTCAGACTGCTTGGACTTTACCTCCGGCCCGCTGTGCAGCCGTGCCCGAATGATGAATTCCTCAAACAGGATATTTCCCTCAGCCATAATTATAACGGGTTGAACTTTGATCTGACGGATGTTTTTGAACAGCCAGTCGAACCACTTTTCTACGCCGGCCTTTCCATAGAGGCTGTGGCGCAGCAACTCGATTTCACAGTCGTCGGCAAAGCATGACAGGACCGCGTCCAGCCTTTTGTTTTCTATCGCGTTGTCCAGTGCCATTGCCACTCTGCGAATCTCGTCAGTCGATTGCTTCCCTTCCATAGTACCTCAACCTCGGTAGATATACGTTACACGACTCTCGGCGTTAAATTTGTCGATTATGATATGGCGTCTTTCCACTGCGCTTTGGTCAATCCCAATCGCTCAAAGATTTCGTCTACGTGTCTCAGGTAGTACTGGTAATCAAACAACGACTCGAGTTCCGGCTGGGGCAGGATTTCAGCGACTTCCGGGTCGGCTTTTAACAGGCTGCGGAAGTCCTTATTCCCTTTCCAGGATTTCATGGCATTGCGCTGCACCAGCTCATATGCTTTCTGCCGGGAGAAGCCTTTGTCGATAAGTGCCAGCATCACCCGCTGGGAAAAGACAAGGCCTTTGGTGAGTTCCATGTTCTTTTTCATTCGCTGTGGAAAGACCTGCATCCCCTTGATTATTGAGGTAAAGAGGGACAGGCAGTAATCAACCAGCAGGCAGGAATCGGGAAGTATAACGCGTTCCGTGGAGGAATGGCTTATATCACGCTCATGCCAGAGCGCGATATTTTCCATTGCAGTAAGGGCATAGCCCCTTACCAATCGGGCCAGACCGCTGATTCGCTCACAGAGTTCAGGGTTGCGCTTGTGGGGCATGGCCGAGGAACCAGTCTGGCCGGTGCCGAAAGGTTCTCCCACTTCTCCGACTTCTGTCTTCTGGAGCCCTCTAATCTCGACGGCGAACTTTTCCAGTGAGCTGGCGATGATGGCCAGCGTGGTCATAAACTGGGCATGGCGGTCGCGCTGTAATATCTGGCTGGATACCGGCGCGGGGAGCAGACCCAGTTTCCGGCAGGCCCGCTGTTCTACCTCTGGCGGGACGGTGGCATAGGTGCCGACGGCACCGGATATCTTGCCCACGGCGATGGCCTTTTTAGCCTCGCCAAGGCGCTGCAGGTTGCGCCTCATCTCTTCAACCCATACTGCCAGCTTTAAACCAAAGGTAATTGGCTCGGCGTGAACGCCATGTGTGCGTCCGATCATCGGGGTATATTTGTGCTCCATGGCTTTCTGTGCCAGTACCGTAATAAACTCTTTAACGTCTACAGTGAGCAGTTCGGTAGCCTCCACCAGTTGCAAGCTGAGCGCCGTGTCCATGACGTCCGACGAGGTAAGCCCGAGATGGATGAAGCGCGATTCCTCGCCCAGGCTCTCTGCTACCGAGCCGAGGAATGCCGTCATATCGTGGCGGGTTTCCTTGAGTATCTCTTCCATGCGCCTGAGGTTGCACTTGGCCAGCTTGATTTTCGGGATGGCCTCGCGGGGCACGACGCCTATCTCCGCCCAGGCATCGCAGACGGCAATTTCCACATCAAGCCACTTGTTGAACTTGTTATCTTCCGACCACACCCGCTTCATCTGGGGGCGAGAATAGCGCTCAATCATTTGCTTTCTCCTTGCAGGTCGCGTCGACATTGCTCATAAGCTTTGCCAATGCTTTCATGTTTGATACCCAGAATTTCGGCGGCCAGATAGGCGGCGTTCTTGGCTCCGGCGGTGCCGATGGCCACGCAGGCGACCGGTATCCCTGCCGGCATCTGGACAATTGAGTAGAGGGCATCAACGCCTTTCAGTTCCCCGGAGACGAGCGGCACCCCGATAACCGGCAGGATAGACCAGCTGGCCAGAACACCGGGAAGGTGGGCGGCGCCCCCTGCGGCGGCGATGATGACCTCAATGCCGCGCTCACGGGCCGTCATCCCGTATTGCCGGGCCTTTTCCGGGGCGCGGTGGGCGGAAATGACATTGACCTCGTAGTCAATACCAAGCTGTTCCAGTATCTCCAGAGCTGGTTTCAGTGCTTCCGTATCCGACTTGGAACCCATAACCACGCCAACCAACGGCATATTAAGCTCCCTTATCTTTTATTTCCGCAATATCCCTGCGGTAGTGGCACCCTTCAAAATGGATACGTGCCATATTATTATATACTTTCTCCCTTGCTTCAGTGAGGTCCTTTCCGGTGGCCGATACGGTCAGGACTCTGCCGCCGCTGGTTACCACCTCACCTGGGGCTGACCCTGCTTTGGTGCCGGCGTGGAAAACCATGACATCTCTGTCGACCTCGTTCAGCCCGGAAATTGGAAACCCGGTCTGATAGCTCCCCGGATACCCGGCAGAGGCCATCACCACGCCAACGCAAGCTTCCTCGCTCCACTGTACCTGCACCTGGTCAAGTCTATTATCCACGACGGCTACAAAAATATCTACCAGGTCGGTGCGTAGCCTGGGCAGCACCACCTGCGTTTCCGGGTCACCGAACCGGGCATTAAATTCTAACACTTTTGGGCCGTTATTGGTAATCATCAAACCACTGTAAAGCACACCTTTATAAAGCCGGTTTTCCCTGCGCAGAGCTTTTACCGTCGGTTCCATGATGGTTTCCCTGACCGACGTTTCGAGTTGTGAATTGAGAAAATATGGCGGACTGTAGCTGCCCATACCGCCGGTATTGGGCCCACGGTCGCCGTCAAAGATACGTTTATAATCACAGGCAGGCACCATGGGAACGACGGCGGTGCCATCGGTGAAGGCGAACGCGCTCATCTCCCTGCCGGAAAGATACTCCTCCACCACTATCTGCTCTCCCGCCGTGCCCAGTGTTTTCGATTCCATAAAGCTGGCCAGAGCATCAAGGGCCTGCCCGGTGGATTCGGCAACGACGACGCCCTTCCCCGCCGCCAGCCCATCAGCCTTAATAACAACCGGCAGTGTCTGCCGTTTAACGTATTCTTTGGCCTGAGCGTAGTCGGAGAAGCTGGCGCTGCGGGCGCAGGGAATGTTGTATTTCTGCATCAGCTCTTTGGCGAATACCTTGCTGGCCTCAATCTGGGCGGCGTTCTGACTCGGTCCAAAGATAGACAGGCCTTCCTTATTAAAAACATCCACGATGCCCGCTGCCAGCGGTGCCTCCGGACCGACAACAATCAGGTCGACATTATTTTCCTTGACTGCCTTGAGCAGCGCTTCGATGTCGGTGGGGCTTATGGGTAGGTTATGGGCCTGCTGTGCCGTACCGGCGTTTCCCGGCGCGGCAAACAGCTCATTTACTTTCGGGCTCTGCGCCAGCTTCAAGACCAGTGTGTGCTCCCGTGCCCCACTCCCGACAACGAGTATTTTAATTTAACTTACCTCTTTATTTTAGTTAAGGTTTACTCCCACTCTATGGTTGAGGGTGGTTTGGAGGTTATATCCAAAACGACGCGGTTAACCTCGGGCACTTCGTTGACAATGCGATTTGAGATACGTGCCATGACATCATAGGGCATGCGTGCCCAGTCTGCAGTCATGGCGTCTTCACTGGTTACCGCGCGTATGGCAATCACGTGGCCGTATGTCCGGTAGTCGCCCATCACGCCCACACTGTGAACGCCGGGGAGGATGGCGAAACTCTGCCAGAGTTGGTGGTAAAGCTTCGCCTTCTTAATCTCATTCATGACGATGAAGTCGGCGCTGCGTAAAATCTCAAGTTTTTCCCAGGTTACCTCCCCGATGATGCGTATGGCCAGTCCGGGGCCGGGGAAGGGCTGCCGCCAGACCATTTCTTCGGGAAGGCCCAGCTCCAGCCCCACCTGGCGCACCTCATCCTTGAAGAGATATCGCAGCGGCTCAAGGAGTTTTAGGGTCATTCTGGCCGGCAGACCGCCAACATTGTGATGGGTCTTTATTTTAGCGGATATGCTGCTCACCGAGGATATGCTCTCAATAACGTCCGGATACAGCGTTCCCTGTGCAAGGAAATCAACCTTGCCCGCCTTATCCGCTTCTTCTTCAAAGACGTGGATAAACTCCTCGCCAATGACCTTGCGTTTCACTTCCGGGTCGATAACGCCTTTCAGGCGGGCGAGGAACCGGTCGGTCGCGTCAACGTAGCGAATATTCATGCCCAGGTTTTGCTGGAATACCTTGAGCGTTCTCTCCACTTCCTCGCGGCGCAGCAACCCGTTATTGACAAAGATGCAGGTAAGCTGGTCCCCAATGGCACGGTAAATAAGCGTGGCGACCACTGCCGAGTCGACGCCGCCGGAGAGGGCGCAGATGACCTTGCCATCGCCCACACTATCCTTGATTCGAGCGATGCTCTCATTGATGAAGCTGCCCATTGTCCAGTTGCCCTTGCAGCCACATACGTGGTACACAAAATTGCGCAATATAGTTTTCCCCTCCGGGGTGTGAGCGACCTCAGGGTGGAACTGGAGTCCGAAAATGCCGTCCCCATTGCCCATGACAGCAACGGGGGAGTTCTCCGTGTAGGCGATGGCATTGAAACCGGGCGGCATCTCTTCAATTTTGTCACCGTGGCTCATCCAGACCGGTGTGGACTCGGGTAAATCGGCAAACAGTGGCGACTCGGGGTTGCTCAAATGGAGGACGGCGTGGCCGTACTCGCGCTTTGTTCCCGGGGCTACCACACCGCCGAGTTGCCTGGCGATAACTCCCATACCGTAGCAGATACCAAGCACCGGCAAATGGCTTTCGTAGATATAAGATGGGGCCAGCGGGGCATTTGGCTCGTAAACGCTCCTTGGTCCGCCGGAAAGAATGAAGCCCCGGGGATTGAGCGGGGCTATCTTTTCCCAGGGGGCGTCATGGGGTACCAGTTCGCAGTAAACCTGGCACTCGCGCACGCGACGTGCGATAAGCAAACTATACTGGGAGCCAAAATCGATAACAATGATTGCTTCGCGTTCCGCTCCGGAGACCGCTTCCTCGGTCACCGACGGTTGTTCTCCGCCTATCTTTGTGGCAATTTCGAGGTAAGTGGAGACTTCAATGTCGCCGGTGGTTGCGATGCGGAGACCCCTGTCTGCAGCTGGTTTTGCCTTCCTCTTCACCATAATTATAGAACACAGATTACCATAAAGTGAACCATTTGACAATATGGGCGATTGTCTATTCTTTTGGGAACTGAATTCTTGTATTGACGAGGTAATTGTTTGAATTATGTTGTCATGGCAACGAGTTTTGGCATTGTCAGGACAATCACTGAAATACTTAGCTAATAACAAAATGGACTTAAAAAATCGGGTTCAACTTTAATTTAAAATATTTAAGCCCTTTCCTTTAAGTCATTTTAATACTTTTTAACAGATGGATGTGCCTCCGTCTGCGAATAATATCTGGCCAGTAACAAAATCAGACTCATCTGATGCTAAAAATAAGGCGGCGCTTACACAATCTGATGGATAGCCTGGCCTTCCTTTAGGTATAGACTTGACTATCTCAGCTAAATCATCTGGATGCTCTTCGAAGTGTTTGCGGTTAAATTCTGTGATGACGGTGCCAGGGGCTATGGCATTGACCGTTATGTTGTGTTTTCCCCATTCATAAGCGAAAACTCGAGTTAAATTGGAAACCCCTCCCTTTGATATGGCATAGACAGATCGGTTTGGTGCCATTTTTTGAGACCGCAAAGAAGAAATATTGATTATTCTTCCTTTTTTCTGTCGAATCATTTCCCTGCCAGCGATCTGGCAGCAAAAGAAAAGTCCTTTTAGATTGGTATTTATAACATATTCCCAATCCTCTTCGGTGATATTCTCTACTGGTTTTCTTACCATAGCGCCTGCGCTGTTGACCAGGATATCTATTCGTTTAAAGTCATTTATGACTTGTGAAATTAAGGATTCTACTGAAGATCTATTAGTGATGTCAGTGGGAATAGCTACAGCTTGAAATCCGTCTTTCTTTAAAGATTTGGCCGCTCTCTGTCCATTCTCAATATTACGGTTTGCAATAATGATGGTAGCTCCGGCAGCCGCCAGTCCTTTAGCTATTGCAAAGCCAATCCCTTGACTACCACCTATAATTAAGGCGACTTTTTCAGATAAATCGAAAGTTTTCATTTCTAAATCCTCCTTATCTAATTAAACTGATGGCGTGAATTGGCTTTCTAAATCTTTTGCTCCAATATACCTTAATCCTTTCAAGGATTTCCATTTAATCATTTGCTTCCTTATCATAGTTATCAGGTGAGCGAGTATAAAATCTTATTGTTTTCATAAGCGCTCCTTACGGCGCCTTTCTTTTCGAGGTATTTGAGATGGGCCATCGTTTCTCCAACGGCAAACCATTTCTGGGCGGCTGGGAAATCATCCCATGAACGGCACTTCAAATTCCAGGTTACATACGGTGCTATTTGAAAGGCTGTTTTCTTTTCACTTTCAAGAGCAGAGAGAACCTCATTTAACCTGGCTTGATGATGGGCTCGAAGTTCTATTATCCTTTTTCTCAGGTTACTCCCTGCTTTTCGGTGACCTGGTAATACAATATCAGCTTCCAGGTTATATACTTTGTCCAAGCTGGCTAAATACTCGTTAAGTGAATTTCCCATCTCGGGCCAGTACGTTATGTTGGGAGTGATGTCAAAAAGAATATGGTCTCCGGAAAGCAACACTTTATTATTATGCTCGTAAAGACACATATGGCCTGGAGAGTGCCCCGGGGTTTCAATGCAGCTAAATGAGTAATCTCCGATTTCAAGAACATCACCTTCCCTCAAAACGATGAAAGCGATGCGTTGCTTTAAGCCATAACGATGAAATGGATGGTTCTTTATTGCTTCCTCAAGTTCAGCTTTGGGAAAGCCGTTTGACGTATAGAAAGCGTAACGGTCTTGCCAGCGTTTTCCCTCTTCAGATTTATCAGCATTGACTATGTGTGCTTCTTTCTGATTAAAGTAAACTCTTGATGTATCAGTTATTAAGTCAGCTACCAGCCCCAAGTGGTCTACGTGCAAATGAGTTATAAAGAAATCAGTATGGGTTAAATCTACCCCCAATTCTTCCAGACTGGCCAACATTTCTCTCTTGCATTCTTCCCGGTTCTGCCCGGTATCAATGAGCAAGTGACGCCCCTCGCCTTTAACGAGGTAAGAATTGAGAGCCTTTAGCGGGCTTCGGGGAAGAGGAATTTCTATACGATATATGTTTGGTAGAACTTGCTCGATCATCGCTTTCTCTCTTAATCCTACGACTCATTCGTGGCTATTGTCTAGCAATCATGTCATACTACATTTAAATGTAGGTAAGTAATCCAGCAATTCGTCATCTTGTAACCACTATTTTACTGCTTCTCCAGGGTCTAAATCCAAGGATTAAAAAGGTTAGTTTTTACCTTTTATTAGTTAGATTCAGACGGTGCTTTTAGTAATAATGTCATCATAAAAATGATTAGGCTCAAACCTGCAAGAAAAACTGCTCCGGCGAGGAAAGTCCCGGTCAAATCAGCGAGGGTTCCCATTAATAGCGGCCCTGTAAATCCTCCAACCTCAGCAACACAAAAGAATATGCCCCCCGCTAGTCCCATATGCCTTTCGCCTACTTCTGGGGTTTCCATCAATATGAGTATCACAATGGGAAACAGGGACGTACCGGCAATACCGAACAATGCTAATCCCACAAATAGGGGGAAGTCCAATGTATTCACCGACACTAAAAGTGTTACAGCTACTACCAAAGATAGGAGGGCTAGAAGCCGTCCCCTTAGGTGTGGTGGAACCAGCCTGGGAATAATCAAAACTGCTGGAATCCCGGCAATGACGGGTATAGAAGCCATAAATCCAGCCGTTGTTGGCGACATACCGCCGCTTTCCATAATCTTGGGAAGCCAGTTAGTAAAGCCATGCATAATAGCGAATGATAAAAGTCCCATTATCAGAATAAGACGGACGTTCCGTATTTTGATGAGCCTACTGAAGACTTTGCCGATACTTTCACTTTCTGTAGCCTCGGTTGGTTTGATATCTCTGGCCAGGAACCACCACAGCAATGCTATGATTAAGGCCAGGAAGCCATAGTAAACAAAGGTAAGTCTCCAGCTATATCCCGTTATAGGCATGACAAAACTATTTGTCGCAGCCAGAGCGAACAGGCCTCCAATCCAGGGCCCAGTTGTATAGATACCGACTGCTGTCCCACGACCTTTTCCCCTGAACCAACTAGCAATCGTTTTAGGTGCACCTATAGATATTAGGGGACCACCAATGCCGAAGATAGCTACAACGGGTAAAAAACTGCCAAATCCATTGGGGAAATAGCGTAAAGCTGCCGATAAGCCAATGATGACGGTACCGATGAAAAGAGATTTCCGCATGCCCCATTTATCAATAATGGTGCCAGCTATTATAGCAACAACTATATAGGTCAGTTGCCAGGAACCCAGGATAATGCCCATCTGACTGTAAGACATGTTAAGGTCATCGAGGATTGGTGTGACGAGAGGAGATATCGAGCGATTGACTAGGCCGAAAGCAACATATAGAAGCCATACAAGGGTCAAGATGACCCACCGATAAGGTTTCAGATAGGGCTCTATTCTATGCTTGTCAAGCAAGGGTGAACCTGCTCCAGAAGTACTCAGATTTCAGTATATAATATCCTCAGATAAATGTACCAAAGTGGTAGTGGATGTCAAGTCGAGTCCAGGTTGAATATGGTGTTCACAAGGTGGCAATGTTAGCGTGTCACAGCGTATTTTCGGTCATTCAAATTTGGCAACTACTCAAAAATTATCTATCTGGAAGAGCAAGACCTCCCCACTGACAATGAACACTGGAATCCTTTTGTTTCGAAAACTGACGGCAGAATATCAATCACTGACGACAAGTTAACATTATGATATACTATCATCAAGGGGAATAACAAACCGCTTTTAAACAATGGCAGCTTCAAAAACCGCTAAAAAGACGCACGTTTTTTTGAGCAATGGCCCGGCCGCTACGCTTCGCTTTGGTAAGCGGTTGGGTGAAAAGATAGCCACGGGAGGTGTTATTGCTCTGATTGGGGAGCTTGGCTGCGGCAAGACGCTTTTCACCCGGGGGTTCTGCACCGGACTGGGTGTTTCGGAAAAGGAGGTCACCAGTCCCACCTTTGCTTTTGTCAATGAGTATAGGGGGAGGCTTCACGTCTATCACGTTGACCTGTATCGTATTGATAATATAGAAGTCGGGTTTGAAATTGGAATGCTCGATTATCTGGCACAGGCGGAGACGAGTGTCATTGTGCTGGAATGGGCGGAAAAGGTGCTTCCTCTCCTGCCTGAAGACTATCTGCAGGTGCAATTCGAGGTGCTTTCTCCACAGAGGCGCAGGCTGGAATTCACCGGTTTTGGGGAGAGGTCGAGCGCTCTTCTCAGGGAGCTCGAAGGCTGATGCTGGTACTCGGTCTTGATACCTCGGGTTATGCCAACGCCATCGGTGTGGCCGAAGGTGAGCGCGTTCTGGCCGATTCCGTTTTCGAGACCAGGAAAGCGTCGTTGTCTCAAATAATGCTCAATGTCGATAGCGTGCTCAGGGAAGCCAAACTCAGCCTTGAAGATATTGAAGGATTCGGCGTTGGTCTGGGGCCGGGCTCCTGGACGGGTATAAGAATAGGGGTGACGGTGGGCAAGATGCTCGCCTACTGCACAGGCAAGTCGATTAAGGGTATTTCCACACTTGAAGTGCTTGCCTACCACGCCCGCGATAGCCGTACGCTTATTTGCCCCATTGTTGACGCCGGTGCCGGAGGGGCAATATATGCGGCATTCTACCGCAGTGGCAATAACGAAATCAATCAGGTAAGTGAGTACTACGTTGGCGACATTCCCGGCCTGGCCGAGTTGATAAGAGAGCCCACGGTGCTGGTGGCTACCGGCGCACAGAAATACCGGAGTGCTTTAAGCCAGCTAATGAAATCGAATGCCATTGAAGCGCTGGAAAGCGTTCCCAGTGGGGTTAGCGTGGCATTGCTGGCGGCGGCTCGCCTCGAAAACGGGGAGCATGATGATACACTGGCGCTGGCACCACTGTACCTGAAAGAATCGACAGCACGGGCTTTTGTCAATAAATATAGAAGGCGTGTTCAGGCGGCGCCGTAAGGGTAACCAAGATGCTGGTATTGGGTATTGAGACTTCCTGCGATGAAACATCGGCGGCGCTGGTGGCTGATGGCAGGACGCTGCTGTCAAATATCATTGCCAATCAGCTGGACCTGCATAGTAAATATGGGGGCGTTGTCCCCGAGATTGCGGCGCGGCGCCATACCGAGCTTATCGGCTATGTTATCAATGAGGCGCTTGACGCCGGGGAAAAAACCTTGCGTGACGTGGAGGCGGTGGCGGTAACGGCGAAACAGGGACTGGTCGGCTCTTTAGTGGTCGGGGCGGCGGCGGCAAAGACGCTCAGCTACGCGTTGCAAGTTCCTCTTATCGGGGTGCATCACATCGAAGGGCATATCTTCGCCAATCTGCTGAGCAATCCTGAAATACCGTTCCCCCATGTCTGTTTGACGGTGTCCGGCGGCCATACCTTGCTGGTATACATTCGGGACTACTGCCAGTATGAGCTGCTTGGCGGCACGGTTGATGACGCCGCCGGTGAAGCTTTTGACAAGATTGCCAAGTTTCTCGACCTCGGTTTTCCCGGAGGCCCGATTATAGACCGCCTGGCTGCAGAAGGAAACAGAAAAGCCTTTGCTTTTCCAAGGCCGTTGCTAAAGGCCAAGACATATTATTTCAGCTTCAGCGGCCTGAAAACGGCCGTCATCAACGCCTTCAAGCACCAGCTTGCCCGTGATGAAGCACTGCCACTGGAAGATATTGCTGCCAGCTTTCAGGAAGCCGTGGTGGATGTGCTGGTGGCAAAGACGATGCGTGCCGCCAAGCAGCGTGAAGTATCCGCTGTCAGCGTTACCGGAGGGGTTTCGGCCAATCGGCGATTGAGAGAAGTGTTTACGAATATCTGTAACAGGGAGGGCATCAAGGTATATTTCCCAGCCCTCTCATTGTGCACGGATAATGCAGCCATGATTGCGGCGGCCGGCCATGCCAGACTGATGCTGAATCAGGCAGATGACCTGTCCCTTGATGTAATTCCCAATGTGCCCCTTGAGGTGCAATATGCGGGTTGAGATTGAAGAGGTCAATCCCGGGAAACCATCGGTACGGTTATTGAAGAAAGCGGCGCGTCTTATCCGCAAAGGCGCTGTGATAGTGTGCCCCACCGATACCGGGTACGCGCTGGCAGCTAATGCCCTTGATGCCAAAGCCATCGTCAAGGTCTTCAATCTCAAGGGACGCGATTACTCCAACCCGATTCACGTGGCCGTCAGTTCACTGGAAATGGCAGGAAGATATGCCCACGTCAGTCCTGAGGCGGAGCGACTGGCGCACAGTTTCCTGCCCGGTGCTTTAACGCTGGTACTGCCCAAGAGAGAAATCGTCCCGTCCCTGCTGGTTGCCGGGCGCGATACGGTCGGTATCAGAATCCCGGATAATAAGGTGATACTGGACTTGGCTACCATAACCGACCTGCCCATTACAGTGACGAGCGCCAATGCCAGCGGACAGCCGACGCCATACTCGGTGACGGAAGTGCTCAACCTGCTCGGGGAGGCGGCGGAACAGGTTGCCCTGATTCTGGACCAGGGTTCGATACCATCACACGAGCTCTCCACAATCGTTGATTTGACTGTCAGTCCACCCCAGCTTCTGAGGCAGGGACTGGTCAGCTGGCTGGAGATACGGCAGGTACTGCAGTCGCTTCCGGACTCCAGCTCAGGGCAGGAGTGACCAGCCACACACTCGCCAGTTTGACAATTTAATTCATTCTATGCTATTTTGTGATACGGGCTACTGCGGTTTTTCACGTGTATTTGGTCCGTGCGTATGTAGCCGTCATTTTTTTTAGACCAGCTAGAATGGAGAACCGGACGTGAAGAGTGATGTCGTCAAGAAAGGAATAGAAAGAGCGCCACACCGCTCTCTGCTGTACGCCCTGGGCTGCAATCGCTCCGAAATGGACAAGCCGTTTATCGGCATTATTAACAGCTACAGCGAGATTGTTCCCGGGCACATCCATCTGCGTGATATTGCGCAGGCGGTAAAAGCGGGCGTACGGGAAGGAGGCGGCGTCCCCTTTGAGGTCAACACCATCGCCGTGTGTGACGGCATCGGTATGAACCATCCGGGAATGAAATACAGCCTGCCCAGTCGGGAGCTTATTGCCGATTCAGCAGAAACGGTAGCTGAGGCACATGCCTTCGATGCGCTCGTTTTCATTTCGAACTGCGACAAGATAGTTCCCGGTATGCTCATGGCAGCAGCAAGGTTGAATGTTCCATCGATTTTTATTAGCGGCGGGCCCATGCTGTCAAGTCGGTTTGGCGACGATGGCCGAAAAATCGACCTCATCTCGGTCTTCGAAGGAGTGGGCGAGGTTCTCAGTGGCAAGATGAGCGAAGAGGAACTGGGACGGATGGAGCAGGTCGCCTGTCCCGGCTGCGGGAGTTGTGCCGGCATGTTTACCGCCAACACCATGAACTGCCTGATTGAAGTACTGGGAATAGGGCTGCCGGGCAATGGCACTATCCCGGCGGTTGATGCCAGGCGGCGGGGTCTGGCAAGGGATGCCGGGCGCGCCGTGATGAGATTGCTGGCGGACAACGTTCGACCCCGTGATTTAATCAATAAGGAATCCATTTACAATGCCCTGACCGTCGATATGGCGCTTGGCGCCAGTACCAACTCGGTGCTGCACCTGATGGCCATTGCCCACGAGGCGGGCGTTGCCTTTCCGCTGACGCTGGTCAATGAGATAAGCCAGCAGACACCGTGTCTCTGCAAGCTGGCACCGGCATATATAGAGGGGAAAACCAAATACCATATTGAGGACCTGGACCGTGCCGGCGGCATACCGGCGGTGATGAATGAAATAAAAGGCCTTTTAAAACTTAATCTGAAATCGGTGACGGGCAAGACGATGGCCGAGAACATCGCTGGCAGCAGGATACTGGATAGCAATGTAATTCACCCGGTCGATAACGCGTTTGCTTCGACTGGTGGGCTGGCGATACTTTTTGGCAACCTGGCTCCGGATGGTGCTGTGGTGCGAAGGTCGGCGGTGGCCCCGGAAATGCTGTCGCATCGCGGACCGGCCAGGGTATTTGACTCGGAAGAAGAAGCAACCAGGGCCATTATGGGCCACAAAATAAAAGAGGGCGATGTGATTGTAATTCGCTACGAAGGGCCGAAAGGCGGCCCGGGAATGAGGGAAATGCTCACTCCCACCTCTCTTCTGAGTGGTCTGGGAACAGATAACAAGGTTGCTCTCATCACCGATGGGCGCTTTTCCGGCGGTTCCCGTGGTGCCGCCATCGGTCACGTGTCTCCCGAGGCGGCAAGTCGGGGCCCGATAGCCGCGCTGAAAGATGGGGACATTATTGTTATCGATATTCCCAATTACAAGCTGGCGGTGGAACTGACGGATGAGGAAATGAAACGCCGTTTGGCACAATTGCCGGCGTTCGAACCGAAGGTGAAATCCGGTTATCTCAAATATTATGCAGAGAAAGTTTGCTCAGCGAGTACCGGAGCTGTATTCGGAGGCTAGAGGGAGGCTTGCCATGAAGCTGACAGGTGCACAGATTTTATGTGAAAGCTTGATAAAAGAAGGGGTGGATGTTATTTTTGGTTTTCCTGGGGGAGCGGTTATTCCACTCTATGACACGCTGCCGCAGTATCCTCAGCTACGGCATATTCTGGTGCGCCATGAACAGGGAGCCGCCCACGCTGCTGACGGCTACGCCCGGGCAACGGGAAAGGTAGGAGTATGCTTCGCTACATCCGGTCCCGGAGCGACCAACCTGGTAACCGGCATTGCCAATGCTTTTCTTGATTCAGTCCCGATAATCGCGGTAACAGGCCAGGTCCGACGGGACTTCATTGGCCGCGATGCCTTTCAGGAAACAGACATCACCGGTATAACATTGCCCATTACCAAACAGAACTATCTGGTTATGGACGTAGATGATCTGGCAGCGATAATCAAGGAGGCCTTTCATCTGGCCCATACCGGGCGTCCCGGCCCCGTATTGATCGATATACCTCGTGATGTATTTCTAGAGCAGACCGATTTCAGCTATCCGGATAAAATAGATTTGCCCGGCTACAAGCCAACGCTACAGGGCCATCCCACGCAAATCAAGAAGGCCGCCAAAATGATAAACGAGGCCAAGCGTCCCATTATCATTGCCGGTAGAGGGGTCAATATTTCAAAAGCGTACAGCGAGCTGAGACAGTTGGCGGAAACGGCGCAGATACCGGTGATGACTACCTTACTTGGCATTGGCTGCTTCCCGGAGGAGCATGCTCTCAGCTATGGTATGGTCGGTATGCACGGAATGGTCTATGCCAATTATGCCATCGAGAGCGCTGATGTGCTCATCGCCATTGGTATGCGATTTGATGACAGGGTGACGGGAAAGATAAGCGCGTTTGCTCCTCACGCCCATATCATACACATTGATATTGACCCGGCGGAAATCGGCAAGAACGTCCGCGTGGACGTACCCATCGTGGGTGATGTCAAGATGGTCTTACAGACGCTGAACAAGCAGATTACACCGGTTGGCCACCTTGACTGGGTCAACCAGCTGGATGATTGGCGGAGAGAACACCCGTCAATTGATATCAGGGATGACGATGGGCTTTTGCCTCAGTACGTGGTCCGCCAGATATATGAAATAACCAGAGGCGAAGCGATTGTTGTCACTGGAGTTGGACAGCATCAGATGTGGGCGGCGCAGCACTACTTTTTCAATAAGCCCAATACGCTGATTTCTTCCGGCGGTCTTGGTGCCATGGGATTTGGCCTGCCTGCGGCCATGGGAGCTCAAATTGGCTGTCCCGATACCGTGGTGTGGTGCATTGATGGCGATGGCAGTTTCCAGATGACCATTCAGGAGCTGGGCACCGTTGTTCAGGAAGGGGCACCGGTCAAGATAGCCATCATCAATAACGGATTTCTGGGGATGGTCCGGCAGTGGCAACAGCTGTTCTACAAAGGACGGTACGTAGCCACGCCGATATCTTGCCCTGACTTTGTTAAAATTGCCGATGGGTACTATATGCCCGCGTTACGGGTTAAGCGCCGGGAGGAAGTAATCCCGGCAATTAAGCAGGCGATGGCGCACGATGGGCCGTTCCTTATCGATTTTATGGTGGAGCCGGAAGAGAACGTTTACCCGATGATGCCACCCGGGGCAACGGTCGCCGAGATTATTGAGGAGCCCAAGCAACCGGTAAAGGCCATTTCCGACTCTAAAAGACTGAAAGTGAGCAATATTTAAGCTCGGAGAAGGTGGCAAAATGGCACCGACGAAACACATATTGCTGGCACTGGTAGAGGATAAACCCGGTGTTTTGAACCGGATGTCAAACGTCTTCCGAAGACGTGGTTTCAATATCCACAGCGTAAATGTACTGGAAACCATTGAAACTGAGGATAGCGGGCGACCCGGTCTGACCAGGGTTGCCATTGTCGTCTCTGGCTCGGCGGTGATTTTGGGCCAGGTTCGAAAGCAGCTGGAAAAAATAGTCGATGTGGTAAAGGTCCTGGATATCACCACCGAAGACGTGGCGTGAGGCGAGGAAGAAAGCCCTTCACGGGACTAAATTCGGAGACGGTATTTATCAAAGATGAGGCACACTCTTGTTGCGCTGGTTGAGGACAAGCCCGGGGTACTGACCCGCATGGCCAGCCTGTTTCGAAGGCGGGGCTTCAATATTGAAAGCATTGCCGTGGGACACAGCGAGTTGCCCAACTTGTCCCGCATGACCATCGTGGTTAATGGTGGGGCCAATATCCTGGAGCAGGTAAGAAAGCAATTGAGCAAGGTGGTCAACGTGGTCAAGGTGGCTGACGTTACGGCGGACAATATCACGGTGAGAGAACTTGCGTTGATAAAGGTAAAGGCGACTTCCTCAACCCGCAGTGAAATAATTGAGATTGCCGATATCTTCCGTGCTAATATTGTCGATGTGGCTTCTGATTCGCTGACTGTCGAGATCACCGGAGACGAGGATAAAGTTGATTCTATGCTGAAGCTGCTGCGTGGCTTTGGGGTCAAGGAAGTGGCACGAACCGGCCGTATCGCCATGCTGAGGGGGAGCATCAGCCAGCTGCGTGTTGAAGAGAAAACATCAAAAACTAGAAAGGGAGGGTATAACTTATTGTAAATAAGTTTTTAGCCTGAATTGGCGCGGATATAACAGGCGCGCGAAAATGATAAAGGAGGTTAAGTAAAAAGGGACATGGCTAAGGTGTACTACGAAAAAGACGTTAATCTCGAACTGTTGAAAGGTAAGACAATCGCCGTTATCGGCTACGGCAACCAGGGGCGCGGCCAGTCACTGAACCTTAAGGATAGCGGCTTTGAAGCGATTGTAGGACTCCAGGAAGGCAGTAAGAGCAAGGCGAGAGCTGAAGCTGACGGTGTTAAGGTAGCCTCGGTGGCAGAAGCGTCAAAAGCGGCGGAAATCGTCATGCTGCTGGCCCCGGATACCATGCACCAGAGAATCTACAATCAGCATATCGCACCGGGACTATCCAAGGGCAATATGCTTATGGTTTCCCATGGCTTCACCATCCATTACAGCCAGGTCGTGCCATCGCCAGACATCGATGTAACCATGATAGCGCCCAAGAGCCCGGGCATCTTGCTCCGCGAGTTCTTTACCCAGGGACAAGGCGTACCCGCGCTGATAGCAGTCCATCAGGATGCTTCCGGCCAGGCGAAGGATAAAGCGCTGGCCTACTCAGCGGCCATCGGTTGTGCCCGTGCCGGAGTCCTGGAAACAACCTTCGCCGAGGAAACCGAGACCGACCTCTTCGGCGAGCAAACGATACTCTGTGGCGGTGTTACGGCTCTCCTCAAAGCTACCTTCGAGACGCTGGTGGAGGCTGGCTATCAGCCTGAGCTGGCTTACTTCGAGTGCCTCCACGAACTCAAGCTCATTGTCGACCTTATCTACAAAGGCGGCATCAGCCTTATGCGTGACTCGGTTAGCCATACCGCTCGGTACGGTGATATAACCAGAGGGCCAAGGGTAATTGATGAAGGGGTGAGAGAGAATTTATGGGAGATCCTGGGCGAGATTCAGGACGGCACCTTCGCCCGGGAGTGGATTCTGGAGAACCAGGCTGGTATGCCGGTATTCAACGCGCTCACGCGCAAGGACAGAGAGCATCCTATTGAGATAGTCGGCGCCGAGCTGCGGAAGATGATGCCGTGGCTTGCCAAGTAGAGAGATACACTACCGATAATTTAATAATGCACTAGGTAATGGGGGAGCGAGATGGACAAAGTAATTATCTTTGACACCACACTGCGCGATGGTGAACAGGCAGCCGGCGGCAGCCTGAACCTTAAGGAGAAGCTGGAAATCGCCAGGCAGCTTGAGAAGCTCGGTGTGGATGTCATCGAAGCTGGCTTCCCCATCAGTTCACCGGGCGATTTTGAGTCGGTGAAGTTCATCGCTCAGGAGGTGCGTGGAAGTATCATATGCGGCCTGGCACGGGCGAATCCGAATGACGTTGACCGTGCCTGGGAAGCAATTAAGGGTGCTGCCCATCCTCGTATTCACGTATTCGTATCTTCATCGGATATCCACCTCATGCACGTGCTGAAAAAGGACCGCGATGAAATTCTGCAGCTAACGCGCGATATGGTGGCCCGGGCGAAGAGTTACACCGACGACATTGAGTTCTCGCCGATGGACGCCAGCCGGACCGAGCCGGCCTATCTGTACCAGATACTTCAGGTGGCCATCGAGGCTGGCGCCAATACGCTCAATATCACTGATACCATGGGCTATTCCATTCCGGAAGAGTTCGGCAAGCTCATCGATGGCATCTTCCACAACGTTCCGGGTATCGATAAGACAATTATCAGCGTTCACTGCCACGATGACCTTGGTCTGTCGGTGGCAAATAGCCTGGAGGCCGTCAGGCGCGGGGCCAGGCAGGTGGAGTGCACTATCAACGGCATCGGGGAGCGGGCGGGTAATGCGTCGCTTGAGGAAATCGTGATGGCCATCAAGACCCGCAGTGACCTATTCAACCTCGGCACCGGTATTGATACCAGGCAAATCTATAAAACCAGCCGGATGGTCAGCGAGCTGACCGGTTTTTCCGTGCAGCCGAATAAAGCCATCGTTGGCGCCAATGCCTTCCGGCATGAGTCGGGGATACACCAGGACGGGGTTATCAAGATGCCCATCACCTTTGAAATTATCGACCCCAAAACCGTAGGCATACCAGCGAGCAGCCTGGTGCTGGGCAAGTTAAGCGGTCGTCATGCCCTGCGTGAGAGGCTGGCTGAACTGGGTTACAGTCTGGAAGATGAAGACTTCAGTCGCGTCTTTCGCGCCTTCAAAGAGCTGGCGGATAAAAAGAAAGAAGTAACCGACCGGGATGTCGAATCGCTGGTTGCCGAGGAGCAGCGCACGGTTTCAGAGCTCTATCACCTTGATCGAATTCAGATATCCTGCGGCGACCGTGGCATTCCAACGGCATCGGTGGTGCTAATCGGCTCTGGGGGAGAAGCGTTATCTGATGCTGCACTGGGCAGCGGGCCGGTTGATGCTGCTTTTAAGGCAATCGATAAAATAGTGAAAGTGCCCAACACACTCACCGAATTCAGTATCAAATCGATTACCGAGGGCATTGACGCCATCGGTGAGGTGCTGTGCCGGATTGAGAGTGATGGCGTTACCTACACCGGTCGGGGGGCAGACACAGATATCATGGTAGCGAGTGCCAAGGCGTACATGAATGCCCTCAATCGTTTGCTGGCCGGCAAGAAAAAAGCTGGGTAGGTGCTGAGATGCCTATCGAACTGGAAATGGTGCTGCGTCTCCTGCTGGCCGCTGCTCTGGGAGCGATTATTGGGTACCAGCGGGAAAGGGCGGGAAAACAGGCGGGGCTGAGAACACATATTCTCATCTCGGTCGGTGCCGCTCTTATCTCCCTACTTTCCATTTATGGTTTTGGTGCTGCCAGTGACCCGGCCAGGGTGGCTGCTGGCGTGGTGGTCGGCGTTGGTTTTCTGGGAGCTGGCGTTATCCTGCACCGTCAGGGAGGCATTGTTGCCGGCCTGACCACGGCGGCTACAATCTGGGTGGTAGCCGGGATAGGCCTTGCCGCTGGCACCGGTTTGTATATTGTTGCGGCGGTAGCTACGGCTCTTGTTCTCGGCGTACTGATAATGCCTCGCTGGATAGGATAAACTTCATTAGGAACACACAAAAATGGCTGAAGGAAGGGAATAAGGGAATAGAGATGAATCTGGCTGAGAAGATACTGGCGGCGCATACGGACCGGAAGAAGGTGAGTCCTGGAGAATTCGTCAATGCCAAGGTAGATGTGATTCTCGGCAATGATATAACGGCACCGATTGCTATCAAGGAATTCCAGAAAATCGGCGTGAGCCGTGTCTTCGACCCGAAGAAAGTCGTGATGGTGCTCGACCACTTCATGCCCACCCGGGACATCGCCTCCGCTGAAATCGCCAAGATGATGCGCGAGTTTTGCGGCGAACAGAAGGCGGTGTTCTTTGAAATCGGTAAGGCGGGAATTGAGCATGTTCTGCTGCCAGAGCAGGGCATTGTGCTTCCCGGTCAGGTGGTCATAGGCGGCGATTCACATACCTGCACCTACGGGGCGGTGGGTGCCTTTGCCACCGGCGTGGGCTCAACCGATATGGCCGCGGCCATGGCGACCGGTGACCTGTGGATGAAAGTCCCCCAGACTATTAAATTTATCTACCATGGTAATCTGGGAAAATGGGTGTCGGGGAAGGACCTCATCCTCCACACCATCGGTGACATTGGTGTTGACGGTGCACTCTATTCGGCGATGGAGTTCACGGGAGAGGCAATCGATGCTCTGCCCATAGACGGGCGGTTCACCATGGCCAATATGGCCATTGAAGCCGGGGGCAAGGCGGGACTTTTCCGGGTGGACAATAAAACACAACTTTACATAAAATCCAGGGCACAGGGTCCATATAACGTGTATGAGCCTGACCCCGATGCTGAATATGCCAAGGTCATTGAGTATGACGTCACGGGGCTGGAACCGCAGGTGGCATTTCCTCATTCGCCGGCCAATGCCAGGCCGGTCACTCAGGCGGGGGACATAAAAATCGACCAGGCAATTATCGGCAGCTGCACCAATGGCAGAATTGATGATTTAAGGGTTGCCGCTCAGATATTGAAAGGGAAGAAGGTGCATCCCAGCGTACGATGCATAGTTATTCCAGGGTCCCAGCAGGTATATGCTGAAGCTTTAAACGAAGGGCTTATTGCGGTATTTATTGAAGCCGATGCTGCGGTAAGCACGCCTACCTGTGGCCCGTGCTTCGGTGGGCACACCGGCGTGCTGGCGGGAGGCGAGCGATGTATATCCACCACC
This sequence comes from Chloroflexota bacterium, assembly GCA_018829775.1. Lineage (NCBI taxonomy): Bacteria > Bacillati > Chloroflexota > Chloroflexota bacterium. The sequence continues at coordinate 32,796 of JAHJTL010000026.1, forward strand.
AACCGCAACTTCGTTGGCCGAATGGGGCATCCCAAATCGGAGGTATATCTCGCCAATCCGGCGGTTGCCGCCGCCAGCGCCGTAACCGGCAGAATCAGCCATCCGGATGAGGTTGTTAAATGAAACGGGCCATGCGGAAAAAAGAGAAGGAAATCACCGACGCCGCTGAGCTTGAGCAGATTATAAAGCAGGCAAGAGTATGCCGGCTCGGTTTCGTGGATGGCAACGAGCCTTACGTGGTGCCGGTCTGCTTCGGCTACGAAGATAACGCCTTTTATTTTCACTGCGCGCCGGAAGGCCGCAAAATCGACCTTATCAAAAAGAACAACCAGATCTGCGTGGAAGTAGAGGCTGATGTTCAGGTTATCAATGCCGAGAAACCCTGCGGCTGGTCAACGAAGTACCGGAGCGTTATCGGCGTGGGCCGGGCGCATATTCTGGAAAATGAGGAAGACAAAATCCGTGGTTTGACGGCGCTTATGCGGCAGTTCGGGGATAAGGAGCCGGACATTGAATTTGAGAAGGCCGACCGCGCCGCGGTGGTGAGAATCGATATTGAACATATCGCCGGCAAGAAATCGGGGTACTGAGAAATACGAGCGATGGTCAAGATGCGGAAAAGCTGGCGTGAGAAACTGCGTGACAGCAAAGACCTGCCCAGAGTGGTGGAAATTAACGATAAGATGAGCAAGCGGTGGGGAACGGGGACATGTGTCATCCCTGCCCCAATCGAAGTCGATGAAATCATGAGAAGTGTGCCGAAAGGCAGGCTGATCACGATTAACCAGATTCGTGAGTCCCTGGCTCGAAAACACGGTGCCAGCATCGGTTGTCCCATTACCACAGGTATTTTCTGCAATATCGCCGCCCGTGCCGCCGAGGAAGATGCCAGCGAAGGCGGGAAAAAGATTACCCCCTACTGGCGGACGCTGAAATCCAAGGGAGAGCTGAACGAGAAGTACCCGGGTGGGGTGGAGGCGCAGATTGTCCATCTTCAGTCCGAGGGTCATACCGTTGAGCCGGGCAGGGGGAAGAAGCCGCCGGTGATAAAGGACTTTGAGAAGGCGCTAGTGGAGATTTAGAATTGACACTTTGCTTATGACTAAGAAGGAATATCATGCTGAACTCAATTATGAGAAGTTCTATTACGGGGCACTAGCATGGAAATAAAAGATATTAAACTGTCTGAAATTCGCATATCTGAACTGAATACGAGGAAAGACTTGGAGTCAGGAACAGAAGATAGCAGTTTATCTGACCTAGCAAATAGCATAAAAGAAAAAGGATTGCTGAATCCAATAACTGTTAAAAGAAACGAATCTGACACTTACGACTTAATTGTTGGACAGCGGCGCTTTCTTGCTTGTCAAAATCTAGGGTGGCAATCTATTCCAGCAATCATTAGAGATATTGCAGATGATACAGATGGTACCATAATCTCTCTAATAGAAAATGTACACAGGGCAGATATGAACCCTATAGATAAAGCAAGAGCTTATGAAAAGATTTATGAGGAATATAAGGACTACAGTAAGATAGCAAATGAAACAGGTGTGTCAGTAGCAACTATTAAAAGATACCTAAAAATTCTTGACCTTGCCCCATCTATTCAAGAAAGACTCTCAACAGCAGATGGCCCAGCAGGTATAGCAACTTTATCTAAAATAGCCGAGACTTTTCCAGTAGAACAGCAGGAAGAGGTTCTCAATAAAATTGGGGGCTTTAAACAGCAAATACAATTGGAAATGATTAAGAGGAGTGGCGGTAATTTAAGTGAACTAGAGGTTCTAAAAGGCCAAGCATTGGAAGGGGCTTTGGATGTGCGTTTATGTAGAGGTCTTGAAAAGTGTACCTTTATTCCGCCTGAGCTACGAGGATTAGTGAAAAGTGCAGTGGAGAAGTTTAAGAAGGATGGCAGCACTCAAGAGTTGGAGATATAGCAGAGAATCAAAATGGTGAGGAGGCTTCCTGATGCTAAAAGGTAAAGTTTACAAGTACGGCGCCGATGTGAATACCGATGTCATAATTCCGGCGCGTTATCTCAATATCTATGACCCGGTGGAGCTGGCCAAGCACTGCATGGAAGATATTGATGAGGATTTTCTAAAAAGGGTGGAGCCGGGCGACATCATCATGGCGACCACCAACTTTGGCTGCGGCTCTTCGCGGGAGCATGCCCCTATGGCGATAAAGGCAGCCGGCATTTCCTGCGTTATCGCCAAGAACTTCGCCCGCATCTTCTTTCGCAATGCCATCAATATCGGCCTGCCTTTACTCGAGTGTGAGGAGGCGGTGGACAACACCGAATCGGGCGATGTCCTGGAAGTAGACCTCTCTAAGGGGGAGATAAAAAACATAACCAAAAAACTGACCTTTACCGCCAATCCCTATCCCGACTTCATGGCCGAGATTATATCCTCGGGCGGACTGATTGAATATACCAAAAAACGTTTGACGAGCAGGAGGGTTTAGCATGAAATTTAATATTGTGGTATTACCCGGCGACGGCATTGGCCCGGAAATAACCGAGGCCGCGGTCAATGTACTTCAGGTGGCGGGTAAGAAGTTCGGTCACACGTTTGAACTGTACAACGGCCTTATCGGTGGGGTGGCGATTGATGCCACCGGTGTACCGCTGCCGCCGGATGTGTTGAAAATGAGCCGGAAAAGCGATGCCGTATTGATGGGAGCGGTCGGTGACCCCAGGTTTGATGTTCCAGACGCCAAGGCTCGTCCCGAAGATGGTATGCTGGCGCTGCGCAGGAAGCTGGGGCTCTTCGCCAATCTGCGTCCGGTCAGGAATCTTCCAATGCTCGTCAATGCCACCAACCTGAAACCCGAGGTGGTTGAGGGAGTTGATTTCATCTTTGTCCGTGAACTTACCGGCGGACTATACTTCGGCCGACCGAAAAAACGCTGGCAGACGCCAAAAGGCTGGCGGGCAGTGGACACCATGACCTATTCGGAACAGGAGATTGAGCGTATTGTTCGGGTCGGTTTTGAGCTTGCCCGCGGCAGAAAGAAAAAGCTGGTCTCGGTTGACAAGGCCAATGTGCTGGAATGTTCACGGCTGTGGCGACAGGTGGCGACGGGTCTTTCGGCAAAATACCCCGATGTGGAACTGGAGCACATGCTGGTGGACGCTGCCTCCATGCGCCTGATACAGAACCCGAAGCATTTTGACGTCATCGTCTCCGAGAACACGTTTGGCGATATTCTGACCGATGAAGCATCGATGCTGGCGGGCTCAATGGGGATGCTGCCTTCAGCCAGCCTGGCCGGCGTGCCCCAGGAGGGTGTCAGAACCCTTGGCCTTTATGAACCGATTCACGGCAGCGCCCCCCGTCGTGCCGGCCTGAACATGGCCAACCCCATCGCCACCATACTCAGCATGGCGATGATGCTTCGTTACTCCTGTGGATTGGACAGAGAAGCACAGGTGGTCGAGAAGGCTGTCATCGACGTATTGAATGATGGCTATCGCACCTACGACATCATGGACGAAGGCATGACGCAGGTCGGTACCAAAGAGATGGGCGAATTAATCGCCGGGAAAGTGTGATAAGAAGCTGCCTCATTTCTTCTGCATGAGCTCGATGGAGAAACCGCCAACAGCGTCGGTGCCGTAGTAAGCCCATTTCACCGTCGGGGTTTCGGCGCTCTGGGTAATCTTAAACCCTTTCTCGGCCATTTTGGCCGTTTCCTGCTCAATATCGTCGACGAAAAAGCCGATATGCTGGATGCCCTCTCCTTTTTCCTTCAGGAATTCCTTGACCGGCGTATCGCCCTCCAGCGGCTGTATCAGCTCGAAAGTCAGGTCGCCCACACCGCCCTCGGCGTGCCTTAAGTCGAGTTCCCATTCCGCCGGTTTGCCCTGCAAGGTTTTATCCGCCAGCGCTACTTTACCCTGCGGTCCGAGCAGGGGAGGGAATGGCCCTATTCCCAGCGCTTCGTAAAACTTGATTGCCTTTTCCATGTCCCCGACCACCACCGAGACGTGATGGAATTTCCAGTTCTGATGCATGATACGTACCTCCTTTGTAAATGTCAGCTATCTTATTATATAAGGCTGGTTCATCTGCGTGCGCTTATGCTTTATGCTTTACTGGGCATTTAGTATAATACTTAAAAAGGGAAACCTTTGGCAAGTTGAGTTCACTGTAATCGAAGCGGGGGAAACAAATATGGGAGAGGAAATAAAGAGCGCGCTGGAAATAGCCATGGAGAAGGTGGAGAAACTGGGGGAGGTAACGGAAGAGGAACGTATGAAGTGGAAATACGTTCCGGAAGGGGAGAAACTGGCCGCGCGGCACTTAAAACAAAACCTGAATTTACTATCCGAGCTGGGCAAGTTCGAGGAAAAGGCGAAAGGGTACGTTATCGGAGGGGCTCAGGACGTGCTGGTACGGAACGTAGAGCTGCCCAGAAACGATTATTTGCGCAAGAAGAACAAGCGGGTGATGGAAGGGATAAAGCTACTGAAGAATGACAAGGTGAGCGCGGAGAACGTTTTCAGCAAGATGAGGCGTGTTTTTGACCACTATGCGGAGCAGGGCGAACAGCAGCGAAAACAGGCGTATGAGTCGTTGAAGGTTGATGTTGAAGCGAGGATACAGCAGGCGGTTAAGCAGCAGATGGGTTCGCTGGCCAATGTCAGAATCGACGTGGAAAGCCAGCCTCAGTTCCAGGAGGAATGGCGCCATATGCTGGCACAGCTGGACATGCAATATACAAAACTGCTTGATGAATACAAACAGGAGCTGTCGGCAATACCGTAGAGGAATCAGATGACTGCTAACGATGACCGAATTGAATATGCCGTCTGGCGCACCGAGGTGATACGGCTACCGAAACAGAAACTGGCTACTTTCGGCACGACCAATATCCACTACTACCTGCTTACCGAGCCGGCATACGCAGAGCTGACCAGGGAGGTTAATGAGACGGTGGTACGGGAAGGGAGGGTTATTGCGGAAAGGCCGAAGATAGTCACCCCGTACTATCTCTCCCATCTGGAAGGGTTCAGCCATGAAGCTCGCCGTTACCTTGATGCGCTCATCAAGACCTATGGTTCCGATGCCCCGGGCCTCTTTTACACCTACCGAAATGAGCCCAAGGAGCTTAACATTGTCTCGGGGCACTGGCGGACCGTGGTCGACAGGCTTAATGCTGAGATTGATAAGCATGGTGACCCCCTGGCGGCAATCATAAAGGGTGAAGACGAGCTCTGGGATGTGTCATTGCTCAAATTCATCTATGAAGTGGCCAGAGGTTCATTACCGCACCATATCGCACAGATGGGGGCGAGAGGGCTGCTGGACATGGATGCCAGTGGCGTACCCATGGATGCTAGGGTGAGAATCGAGGAGATGTTCCGTCGGGTGATGAAGGGCGAATTCGACCCGGATGAACTGAAGAAGGAGCTCGACCTCTGGAACCTCTTTGCCGAGTACCAGGATAGATTTTTTGCCATCTTCAGAAAGAAGTAGCTGGAAATATGCAGCCGAAAGGACTTGCGGGATGAATATTGCCTTTATTGAAGCACGCGACCTCTCCGAAGCCTGGTTCCAGTGTGTCTGTAAAACGCTGACCGACGGTTTCGAGTATAAAATCGAGCGGGGAAGCTATGCCGGTCAGAACCGGAAGGAGCTTGACTTCGTCGTCGTTAAGATTCAATATCCTGGGACAAGGCCGCTGGTACCCGATGTGCCGCAGGGGGTGCCGCCGCCAAGCACGATGGATTATATAGAGGAATACCTGCCATACCTGATGGCGGCACACCGGAGAGAGGGAGAGCAGTATACCTACGGCCAGTACCTGGAAAAACAGATCGCCGAGGTAATCAAGATGTACCAGGAAGATGGCTATAACACCAATCAGGCCTTTATGGCGGTGGGTGATGCCCAGTCCATCTTTCTTTCCGACCCTCCCTGCCTGAGGGCCATAGACACCCGAATCAGGCATAACAAACTCAACTTCGTGGTCTACTTCCGTTCCTGGGACCTCTGGGCCGGTTTTCCTTCAAACCTGGCGGCAATTCAGCTGCTGAAGGAATATATGGCCAGTGAGGTAGGGGTTGAGGACGGGGAGATAATCGCCATGAGCAAGGGCCTGCACCTCTACGAGTATTCGTGGGAACTGGCTAAAATTGCGGTGAGAATGGATTGAAGATAGAGCTCACAGTAATGGCAGTTTTAATCTCATTTTGTTTACTCGGCGCCGGGTGTGCTGGCACGAAGGATTTTAGCAAACGGTTAAACCAGATTGTCAGGCCTTATCGTTTCCACATCGCGCAGTGGGAGGCCAGTACCTTTGCTGAGGGGGTCAGGGGGGCAATTGGTGGCCGGGACAAGGCAACTGGCGATGAAATGGAACAGGTAAAGGATTACTTTGATACGGTAGAGCGGATTAAAACCGTGACATCTGAGATAGAGGCGATAAAAGCGGGCAACAAGACGGGCGACCTGGCTTCTCTTGAAGCTGAACTGAGTGAATTGCGGCAGAAAAGGGATTCTCTGGTGAATGCTGCGGAAAAGGTCATTGCCGGGCAGATAAAGGAGATACTTACTCGGCAGGATATCTATCATCCAATTGATAAGTACGTAAAGTTTAAAGTAAATTTCCCGCCCTTGAACTTCAAACTGGAGAGACCGCCTCATTTGCTGGTCATCTCTCCCCGGGACAGAATTGAAACCATGCGGGAGATTGTGCTCCGACAGGAAGTTGGGGTGGCAGAAATACAGCAAATTGAAGGAGAAGTTGATAAACTGGGCGTGTCTTCAATCGTGGTAGGACTCGGTGGTTTTGGCGGGACTTACCCGGCATTTGTGACCAACGAGGCAAGTCTGCGATTTACCGTTGACGCGGCGGCAGAGGAGTGGCTGCATCAGTACCTGTTCTTCAAACCCATGGGGTTTCGTTACGCGCTGGACGTGCTGGGTTTAAAACGCGACTATGAAATTGCCACCCTGAATGAAACCGTGGCCAGTATGATTGGCAAAGAGATCGGTGATATGGTTGCGGAGAGTTACTATCCAGATTTGAAAAGCACGGACAGCGAGCAGAGTAAAAAGTCGGAGTTTGATTTCGATCGTGAGATGCGCGAGATACGAAGGGTGGTGGATGGCTATCTGGCGCGGGGTGAAATCGAGCAAGCTGAGGCATTTATGGAGGAGAAGCGACAGTACCTCGCGTCAAAGGGATACCAGATAAGGAAGCTGAACCAGGCTTACTTTGCCTTTTATGGTGCCTATGCCGACCGGCCGACCTCCATAAGTCCCATCGGGGATGAGTTGAAGAGGCTGAGAGAACAGAGTGACTCACTAAAGGAATTCCTGGAAACGGTGTCATCTATGACGAGCCGCAAGGACCTGCTGGAAAGACTGAAATAAAACATTTATGGTATACTGGTGAAGCTCGTATTTTGGTGTCACTTAAGTATACGGGAATCATTGCTGTGGAAACATTTTTCTTAAGCCAATACAAAAGTCCGCTTGGAAAGTATATCATCGGCAGTTCTACTAGCGGCGCTGTCTGCGTCAAAACTGAATCACATATGACATCAATGGCGGCGCGGTGGCGTAAAAGAGGCATCGAAGTCAAAGACGCTAAAGGTCATAATGATGGAATAATCGCTGAGCTCAATGCCTTCTTCACCGGTGATTTGCATCAGTTCAGCGTTCCCGTCGACCTTCGTGGCACGGAGTTCCAACGTCAAGTCTGGAATTTACTCTTGAATATACCTTATGGAGAGACCAGGTCATACGGCCAAATAGCCGGAGCACTGGGACGCCCCGAGGCCAGTCGTGCTGTTGGACAGGCCATTGGCACCAATCCGGTGGCGATTATCGTGCCCTGCCATCGCGTTATCGGGGTCAACGGCGGATTGGTGGGCTATGGCGGTGGACTGCACCGGAAGCAGGCGCTTCTCGAACTGGAAGCCCAACACCTCGGTAAACACTGACTTCTCCTCGCAGAGTGATATGGAACGAGCCACTATTTCTCTGCAGCCCAGGCCACCCTATTCTTTCGCTCTCACTGCTGCCTATGCCACCTTCTTTCGGGGTCGTTACGGTGGGGACGTCTTTGAAGATGGAGTCTATCAGCGATTGCTGGGCCTGGGGGAATGGCTTTGTCTGGCCAGTGTTCGAGCTTCAGGCACAGTGGATTCGCCACTACTGGAGGTAGAACTCCTCGACCCAACTCTTGACGGTGCTATGATAGCCAGAGCACGTGAGCGAATAGGTTGGATACTGGGTATTGACCGGGATATAAAACCATTCTACCGGATGGCAATGAATGACCGGGCGCTGGCGCCGCTTGTTCGGGGGCTGTGGGGCCTTCATATTCCCCATGCGGCATCGGTTTATGAGGCGCTCATTCAGGCAATTCTGGGACAGCAAATCAGTGCCCATGTGGCGCGCAAGCTGCGCACAGACCTCATCGAAATTTATGGTCCAACCCTGGAAGTAGCGGGCACCGTTTACCATAGTTTCCCTCGACCTGATGCTCTGGTGAGCGCCGGGATAGATGGGCTGCGCGCTCTGGGGTTCAGCGCCAGGAAGTCAGAATACATTATTGATATTTCCTCCGGAGTTGTCACCGGGGAACTTGACCTAGAAGGCCTGCACGCGTTTTCTGACGAAGACGTAATCCGAATGCTGACCGGCCTTCGTGGCGTTGGCTTGTGGACGGCGCAGTGGCTGCTTATCCGTGCCCTGGGGCGTGATGATGGCTTCCCCCACGATGACCTGGCTCTCTGCCGCGTCCTCGGGCAGTTACTGAATAAAGGTGAGCCATTGAAGCCGGAAGAGGCTCTGGAGTATTCATCACGCTGGTCGCCCTATCGCAGCTATGTTACTGCTTACCTGTTCGCTGCCATGCGGTCAGGGTATGCTTTCCCGTCGGTGTAGCTTGAAGGTGAGTATACGAATTAAAAACTGGGGAAAGTTATCTCCTCGCCGGTAATGAACTCAAGCAGTGCCGGGCGGTTCTCCTCTTGATTGGCACGGATGGCACGCTGGATGGCCGGTGCGACATCGGCAGGCTTTTCCACCCTTTCGCCATAACCGCCCATGGCACGTCCCATATCAGCATAGTTGCCGCCGAGGTCCCGGCTCTGGTAGCGTTCGTGTGAGATGGGCATGTGATCTGTCTCAATCGCCATAGTAGAGTTGTTCAGCACGATGGTGATAATCGGAATACTACTCCGCGCCGCAGTTTCAAAATCGAGTCCCACCATACCGAAGGCAGCATCGCCCATGAAGTTGATGGCCACTTTATCAGGTTTGGCCAACTTGGCACCCATGGCAAGTCCAAGACCAGTGCCCAGTCCGTGTGATTTACCCCAGCCGAGATAACTGCGGGGAGCAGTCGCTGTATAAAATGGCACCAACTGGTCGCGCGGACTCCCGGCGTCGTGGGTAACGATGGCATCCTTCGGGTCGATGGTGTGCATGAGTTCCCATATGACCCGGTAGGGATTGATTGGCACCTCGTCTGAGGTGAGTTTGCCAAGCCATTCTTTCATCCAGTCATCTTTTATCTTCTTTATTTCGTGAGCGACATTGCCATCACCTTTGCGCCCTTGTTTGCCAAGTCGCTCTTTTATTACCTCAATGAACTGCTGTAGCACCAGTTTGGCGTCGCCGATGATGGGGTAGTCCGTATAATAATATTTGTTAATGTCTCCAGCATCGGCGATGGCTTGAATAATTACCTTTCCCGAAGGTATTTTCGTAGACATAGTATGAGTGGAAAAACTGCAACCAACGCCGAAGATTACATCAGCCTTATCAAGAAAATGATGCACCGGTTTGGTCATAACACGGGCACCTGTCCCCAGGGAGAGGGGATGGTTTTCCGGGAAGGCACTCTTGCCCAACAGGGTGGTCATCACTGGCGCCTGCAGTAGCTCGGCCAGCTCTACCAGCTCATTCCATGCTTCAGCGTAGAGCACCCCCTGACCGGCATGGATAACCGGACAGCGTGCATCCACCAGTACTTGGGCAACTTTATCTATATCATTTGGATCACCAGCAGCCCGTGAGGACTTTACCGGGTGATAATCAAAGGGCTCTATTTCTTGATTGGCAACATCGGCAGGTATTTCCAGCATTACCGGACCTAGCTTGCCGGTGCGCAGTTGAGAGATGGCACGTCGCATGACTTCAGGTATTCGTTCCGCTATGTTAACCTGCTCTATCCACTTGGTTATAGCCTCATAACTACGGATGGAACTGAAATAAGGCTTTATCCAGGCCCGCTCCCGGTGATGACCCAAGGGGAGGATAAGCACCGGTACTGAATCGGAATAAGCCGTGGCCACTCCTGAAAAGGCGTTCTCTGTTCCAGGGCCGTACTGCATGGCAAAGACGCCGAGACGTTTCCCATTCGTAACGCGACTGTAACCGTCAGCGATGCCCACGCCAACACGCTCCTGTCGGCAAACGACAGGTCGCAGCCCGGCTTTAGCCGAAGAATCTATGATGCCTGTGGTTGGGAAGCAACTGAGAAACTCAGCTCCCTCAAGTTTGAGAATCTCCGCGATGGCATCACTAACTTTCACGATAAAACACCTCCAGATTTATATTCTATCGATTTTACCACAAGTGAATTAGAGATTGCATTTGCAGCCACACACAGTCGTTGGGTCGAATCCTACCCCGGCTACTAAAATGATGAATTACCGCCGCCGATACTGGCGGTTATTGCTGGGGAGCAGGCTGGACCACATTGGTGGCATTTCCCTGAAGAAAGTGAATTACATTGTCAACCGCCATGGCCAAGCCAGCCAGTGTGGCTTCCGGGACCATAGCCGCGGTGTGCGGTGACAGGACCGCATTATCCAGGTTACGCAGTGGGTGGTCCGGTGGCAGGGGTTCCTGCGCGAAAACATCCAGGCCGGCACCGGCAATCACACCGTTTGTCAGCGCCTCTACCAGGTCCTGTTCATTGACTATGGAACCACGTGCCGTGTTAATCAATATTGCTGCTGGTTTCATCAGCATCAGTTCGCGTTTGCTGATAAGATTATTGGTCTGCGGCGAGCCCAGTACATGAATTGATACTACATCCGACTGACGCATCAACTCGTCAAGGGCAACAAACTCAACATCGTGCTGTGCAGACCGTTCTGGTGAAGGGTTAAAGGTCCAGGCAATAACCTTCATACCGATGGACTTCCCCAGTTGTATCATCCGTTGTCCAATACTTCCGGTACCAATCACTCCCAGTGTCTTGCCGGAAAGCTGCAAAGCATAGCCGCGTGCCCATCCACCGGCTCGAAGGGTACGGTCATTCTGAGCTATTTTGCGACCTACAGCTAACATTAACGCTAATGACATCTCACTGACTGCCACGGCTGAGTAACCCGGTGTATTGGTAACGGTTATCTTGAAGTCCGATGCTGCGCGTATATCTACGTTATCGAACCCAACCCCATATATGGATATTAACTTTAACTTCGGGCAATTCTTCATTACATCTCGACTGAAGACGCTGGTTGCGCGGATATTAACTACAATATCGGCATCGGCAATTCGATTTAACAATTCTTCATCGCTTAAGGCCCGCGAGTCATAGATACACACTTCACCCAGCTGTTTGAGGCGGTTTTCTTCGGCTGTCCCGGCAAATACTGGCGGCTCATCATCAGGCACAACGATTTTTATCAAAGGAAAACCTCCTGTTCAATATATCGAAATTAAAGCTGCTACAATAGCTTCAACCTCTTAGGCTGGTAGCGTGGGCCGGATTTGAACCAGCTTAGCTGGTGCCATTGAGGCCCGGCCAGCCCCGTTTCCCGCCATGGCGCGACCGGTGACTGTTTTCCCTTAATCCCTATCTGGAGAGCCAACCGCCGTCCACATTCACAATGGCACCGTGCACGTAACCACTGGCTGCTGACGCCAAAAAGACGACCACTCCCTTTAGGTCATCCGGTTCTCCCCAGCACCCCGCGGGTATCCGGTCGAGGATTGCCTTGCTGCGCACGGGGTCCTTGTGAAGTGCTTCTCCCATCCTGGTTACCATGTAACCCGGAGCAATGGCATTTACGTTGACACCATGCGCTGCCCACTCATTAGCCAGCGCCTTGGTTAGCTGACCAATACCACCTTTGCTGGCGGCATAGCTGGGAACCAGAATTCCTCCCTGGAAAGTCAATGCTGATGCTGTAAAGATTACTTTGCCAGAGCCTCTGGCTACCATGTCCTTGCCTATCTCGCGGGTCAGGACGAAGTGGGAGTTAAGGTTAACCTCCATAACTTTGTCCCAGTATTCGTCAGGGTGCTCGACTGCCGGCTTGCGCATGATGGTGCCGGCATTGTTTACCAGGATGTCGATAACACTGTTTTCCGACTTTACCCGCGCAATAAAGTCATACAGGGCCTTGCGGTCTGAGAAGTCGCACCGATAGCCCTTAAAATTTTTCCCCAGAGCTCTTATCTCCTGCTCTAAATCGCTACCGGACTCTTCCAGGGTGGCACTTACGCCAATGATATCGGCTCCAGCCTCAGCTAACCCTAATGTCATGGCTCTGCCAAGGCCATGCTTGCAGCCCGTGACCAGTGCGACCTTCCCATCCAGTTTAAATTGCTCTAGAATGCTCATTTCTACTCCTCCCTTTTTTATCAACTTTTGTCTTCAGGTCTGGTAATGGGCTTAAATAACGGCTATGGCGTTTATTTCTACCAGCATTTCTTTAAAAATGAAGTCTGTGCCTACGAGAGTACTTGCCGGCGGTCTTTCTTTAAAGTATTTGGCACGGATTTCGGCATGTTTATCACGTTGGCTCGCGTCCCGGAGGAAAACGGTAACCTGGACAACGTCATCCAATGTTGCTCCGGCATTAGCCAGTATGGTTTTCATTTTCTCCAAAGCTACTCTCGTCTGGTCCTCAAGGTCACCTTCATTCAATACCCGCCCTTCGGAATCTTTTCTAAGTCCATTTTGCCCGGCAACATATATTTGCTTTGTTATGTTGCTGACGACTACTCCCGGAACATAGTAAAGATGCTTCTTCATTAATTCGTCTTTGTGTTCTTCCGGAAATACATCCCAACCGATTTGTTCTCTCTTTGCCACTTACCAAGGACCTCCTTTATATATTAATGAGTAATTACGATTTTACTTGGTTATATTTATTTGTCAAATCCCTCTCTATTTTAGATTCGATGTCATTCAGGGCCTGCGTCTTTAGAGTATATGCTAGCTGCAGTGAATATGACAGAAAGCAAAGAAAAGCATGGAGGAGGGGCATGTTTCCTGCTCCTCCATGCTTGTTCTACGGATGGGTTCCTTGGTGTCCTGGTAATAGATGATATGAGCAGACCGGAGTTTCTCCGGATATTGCCCCGAGGTTTTAGATTATCCCCCCTTCTTTAAGCTGCTTTATATCCGCATCAGAATAGCCTAATCCCTTTAGCACTTCATTGTTGTGTTCACCCAGTTCGGGTGCGATTCCGGCTTTGGCCGGGGTCTTATGGAACTTCCAGGGGAAACCGACCTCTTTTATTTTTCCAACCCTGGGGTGGTCAACCTCGATTATATATTGATTGGCGATGACATCAGGGTCGACCGCGGCTTCACCCACATCGTTAATCGGAGCGCTTATGACATCGGCTCCACGAAGTAACTTCAGCCAGTGCTCCCTAGTATCAGTAGCAAACAGTCGATCCATAGTATCTGTGAAGGCCTTCTTGGTCTCCGCAGAAGCCGCGATATCTCCTAACCTGGCACAACCGATTCTGTCCAGCTCCTTGTCAAAACCGGTAGCCTCCAGGCCTTTCCGCCAGCGCTCTTCACCAAGCACCTGAATTATAAAGGGCTTGCCATTCTTGTCAGTGAAGGTACAAGTCATGTTCGGTGCCTGGCCAGTGAAGAAACGCATTCGACTACGTGGCATCTGTTCACCAGTCATGAGAACTCGTGACATAGAAAAGCCCATCAGGCGAATCTGGCTACCAAGCAATGAAGTCTCAATCAACTGCCCCTCACCGGTCTTCAGCTTGTGGTACAGGCCCACCATTACCGCTTGAAAATTATGAAAGGCTGCGGTTTCGTCCCCCACAGCGATCTGCCCGGTCGTCACGCGGTTGCCTTCCTCGCCATAACTAAAGCAAATGCCGCCCATCGCCTGGGCTATGCCGTCAGTTCCCGGTAACTTGGCATTGGGCCCGTCTGGACCGTAGGCTGAGGCGCTGAGGTAAACGATACCGGGGTTTATCTTAACCAGGTCCTCGTAGCCACAGCCGAGACGCTCGGCTACGCCGGGACGGAAGTTTTGGGCGAAGACATCGGCATCCTTCACCAGCTTATAGAGTATCTCTCTGGCCTTCTCTGTCTTAAGGTCCAGTGTTATACACTTGAAGCCGCGGTTGTTCGTCTCAAAGTAGGGGCTGATTGGGAACTTGGGTGTCACTCCAAGCTGTCTACCCAGTTCACCTTCCGGTGGTTCTATCTTAATTACCTCGGCCCCCAGGTCGGCCATCATGCTAAACGCGACTGGTGTCTGCTGAAACATGATAACACATACACACTTTACTCCTTCTAATGGACGCGCCATATTGCTGTTACCTCCTTATGCAGTTTCTTCTCTTAATGGGCAAACAAATCTCCCATGCTCCACAAAAGACGCCTAATCTGGCATCTATTCTCCAGCGAAAAGTTTCCTGTAGTACTCCATTCTGCCTTGAAGCTGAGGTGCCAGAACAGTATTATCAGGAATGACATTAATCACAGAAGTCTTCCCTGAATTAAAAGCTCTCTCCAGTGCCGGCTTAAGATGCTGTGGCTCGGTAACTAGTTCACCGTGGCATCCCATCTCAGCGAATATTTTGTCATACCTGATATCGGGCAGTATCCCCCAGTCACAATTCTTCACGTCCTCAGGCAGAATCTCCTTTTGTGCTGTGGAGCCCATCCAGCTGCTGTTGTTGAGAAGCAAGTAACACGCCGGGATATTGTAGCGAGCCGCAGTCTCAATATCAAAGCCGGCAATACCCATACCGCCGTCGCCTAGGAGGTCGACGACCTGCTTCCCCGGTCTGGCCAGTTGAGCGCCCATGGCGATACCCACGCCGTGGCCAACACCGCTCCAGGTGGCGCCATCCAGTATCTGTCCGGCAAAGGAAGCCTTTATCTTGTCAGTGGCGAATCCGGCCATGCAAAAAGAGTCTAGAATAACAGTGGCATCTTTATCCAGGAAATCGAAAAGCTCAGCCGCCACGAAGTGAGGATTAATAGGCTTGTTATCGCGCACCTCATCTATAAGCGCTTTTCCCTTAGCTTCGTCTTCCTCTCTCACCTTGTTTACTATGCTCAACCACTCGCTTCTGTCCGGCTTACTTTTCATCATGTCTTTAGCGCAGTCTATCATCTGCCGCAAGACCGGCTTGGGACTGCCAAAAATTGATAACTCACTGGACAGTCTGGTTGTAAGTTCCTCAGGGTCTTCAGATACCTGGATATACCTGACATTCTCAACTGGAAAACGTGGTGGCATACCAAAGCCCTCAAGCATATTCATTTTTAAGCCGAAGATGGCGATCACATCCGCTTGCATCTGAATTGGTCTTCGGAAGCCGGCGCCGAAGGCTAAGGGGTGGTCCTCAGGCACGGCCCCCCTGCCCATTCTCCGCGTCAGTACCGGAATATCAAGCAGTTCAACGAATTCCCTGAGTTCCTCTGATGCATCAGACCAGTAAATACCATCGCCACCGATAATCACCGGTTTTTTTGCTTCAAGTAACATGCGCGTTGCTTTTTCTACCATTTGGGGGTCGCCCGCTGGTCGGGATGGAGTGGCACAGAGGCCATGTGGCAAGTAGCCTCGTAAGGAACCTTCCTCCCCGGCTACCAGTCCCTGGATGTTTATTGGGAATTCAAGACCCACCGGTCCACAGGGATAGGTTGTAGCATCCCGGATGGCCTTCTGCGTGAAGTAAGCTGCCATAGAAGGGTCAATTATCCGCCTGGTCCACTTGGTGAAATGACCGGATAACGGCTCGGCATATGCCTCTTGGAAAGGGCCCCAACCATCTTCTTCTGTGGCATGCTGCCCGAGAAGACAAATGACCGGGCTCCGGGCTAGATAGGCTTGGTACATAGCCGATATCATATTGCCAAAGCCAGGTCCAGCCGTACCTATGGCTACTCCAACTTTACCACTGGCTCTGGCCCATCCGTCAGCCATGTAGACACCTGACTGCTCATGCCGCATGTGATAGCACTTTATGCCGGCCCTGTCCAGGGCCACCTGAAGCTGCCAGACGTGTCCACCGTGAACACCGGCGTACCAGTCTACACCCTCCTCTTTTAAAATCTTTGCTACTGTGCCCACGACCTTAATCTCTGCCATTTTTACCTCCTTGATTATTTGCTGCCGTTGAATATCTTAAAAAACCCCATTACTGATGTCAAACTTAGGGGCTTTCAACCACTTCAACCAATGTGATATTTTGGGTTATTTTCACATTTTGGCACTAAAATATAATCTATTACGGAAATATTGTCAACAAATGTCTTGAAGTTAGTATAGAACACTTCGCCATTTTAATCCAAGCACCTTGTTGACCCTTTAGATAGATTGTTACCTGTGGATTGTACATGTCGCGCTCATATTGCTACAATTGGTTTTGATTATATTTTTTTTGAGGTGAAACGTGAAAGTTATCGGCTTCAGCTCCGGTGGCATCGGGCATGAGGGTAATACCGACCGCATGGTCGAGGCAATTATGGCCGGAAGCGGACACGAATATGAATTCGTTAAGCTCTCCGAGTTGAACTACTCAGGTTGCAAAGGATGCGTACCGCTCTGTGCCAAACCCCAGGTGTGTCTTTTTGAAGATGACCTCCTGCCATACTATCAGAAAATCAAGGAGGCTGATGCCGTTGTCATCGGCAGTCCGGTCTATTTCCGGAACATCAACGCCAATTGTTTCAGCTTCCTGGAACGCTTTTTCGGATATCGTCATGTCAATAGCGCCATCCAGAGTAAGCCTTTCGTCTTGGTCGTCTGTGGGCATGATAATATAGAAGCCGGCGTGGACTATCTTCAATGGTTCCTGCAACGTTTCGGCGTCAAGATACTGGACATCGTGCGCTACATTTCGCAGTCGCCTCCCTGTCTTAGCTGCGGGCGACATCAGGAGTGCCGCATCGGGGGGCTGTACCAGGTCAGAGGCGAGGCTGCCCACTCCCTGGTTATTGAGCCGGAGCTCTTCCGCAGATGGGAGGATGACCCAGCCACTAGGGAGGCAGTGACAGCTGCCGCCGGGAAACTAAGAGACCTCGGTGACAGCGATTGATTTGATATATTATCAATTTGCAATTTTATCTCTCGCGGTATAATATTCCTACCGATTCAAATGCAAGATTTTCGTCGAACAAATTTATTTTTAGGAGATGGGCTATGAAAAAAAAGATAGCAGTATTGGGGGTTGGGGCTATTGGGGGAACTATAGGAGCTTACTTAATAAGAGCGGGCCACGATATCATACTAATAGACCAGTGGGCGGCACACATAGAAAAGATTCGAAGTGATGGCTTGAAACTCACGGACACTGAAGGTGAGTTCACCGTGCCAGCCAAGGCTCTTCACCTGAGCGATATCAGCGGCGTCCGAGAGCAGTTCGATATAGTATATCTATCGGTTAAATCGTACGACACGCGGTGGTCAACTTACATGATAGAACCGTACCTGAAACCCACCGGTTTTATCCTGCCAGCTCAAAATTCATTGAATGACGAACTGGTAGCAAGTATTGTAGGCTTCAACCGAACCGTTGGCTGCGTACCAGCCATCATCGGCGCAGCCGTATATGAACCAGGTCATATCGTCCGTACTACCCCACTGAACACACATTGCTTCATCGTTGGCGAGCTGTCAGGAATCATAACTCCCAGGGTCACCGAAATTGCGGATTCCTTAAAAATCATCGGTCCCAGCGAAGCAACTAACAATATATGGGGTGCACGCTGGTCTAAATTGATTATTAACTGCATGATGAATACAACCGCTGGACTAGTAGGCCCGTCTATATCCTCATTGAATGATGAACAGCGAAACACACTCAACTTAATCAGAGTAACTGCCGGTTGTGAAGTAATGCGAGTTGCCTATGCCCTCGGCGTAGACGTAGAGCCAATTTGGGAAATTTCTGGGCACGAATTTGCGGAAGCGACCAACACGAATGCCATAAGTAAATTGAAAGATAAATTAGCAGCAGCATTGCAGAAGACATCTCTTACCCCCGAACAGACTAGGAGGGTAGGTGTACCGGCTCGTCCGTCGCTTCTCCAGGATGTGATAAAGGGAAGACAAACCGAGGTGGACTTTCTCAATGGTTATGCCGTTAAGAAGGGAAAAGAGGTGGGAGTTCCCACTCCTATGAACGAGGCTATCGTGGACTTAATGAAAAAAGTGGAGAACGGGGAAGCCAATCCAGACCCATCTGCACTTGACCAACTTAAGGCTTACCTGTTGACTTAAGACAGGCTCACAGGTTATCTCAAGTCCGTTTTCACCGCTTCCAG
>JAHJTL010000027.1 GCA_018829775.1 Chloroflexota bacterium
GATAGGTTTTATGATGAGCACACAGAACATGGACCGGGCGACCGCGGAAAAAGCCGCCAGGGAATACATGGACACCATGCCGGCGTGGCAGGGGAAATAATAAATGGGTGTTAAAGAGGGGCGAAGCCCCTCTCACCTAACCACCTCCCCCTCTCCTTTGAAGGAGAGGGGGACACAGGGGGTGAGGATGACTGCAGAAAAATATTTAATCGCCTATTGCGGCCTGTACTGTGGAGACTGCTCTAGCTATCAGGGCAAAATTGCTGATTTAGCCCGTGACCTGAGGAAGGAGTTGAGAAAGGCCAAATTCGATAGAACTGCTGCCGCTCTCTCCGAAGTTCCTTTCTTCGCCACTTTTAAGAATTACCAGCAGAGCTACGAGTTGCTGGGCGCTTTGGTCAGATTTCGCTGCAAGAATACCTGTCGCGGTGGCGGTGGTCCGCCTCACTGCAAAATGAGAAAGTGTTGCCAGAAAAAAGGCCTTGACGGCTGCTGGCAATGCGAGGATTTTGAAACCTGTGAGAATCTGGACTTTTTAAAGACCGTTCATGGTGACGCGCATCTGAAAAATTTGAGAATACTGAAGAATAAAGGCGAAGATGCCTTTCTTGCCGGTAAAAAGTACTGGCATTAACCTTTGGCGCTATAAAGCGTTATAATGAATGGGGGGAGTAAGAAGGGGAGGTACATTATGAGTATGGATATGTTTGAAAAGCAGGCTGGGGATTTGCAGTCCAACGAAGCACCGCTGGCCACCCGCATGCGACCGAACAGCCTTAACACGTTCGTCGGGCAGGAGCATATCATCGGCCCGGGCCGTGTGCTGAGGAAAGCCATTGAAAGCGGCAAGATTCCCTCGATTATTCTCTGGGGTCCACCGGGCAGCGGCAAGACAACGCTGGCCTACATCATTGCCAATATGACCGGTGCCAATTTCTCCCCTATCAGCGCCGTCAGTGCTAACGTGAACGACCTGCGACGCATTATCGAAGAGGCAAAGGGTCGCCGCCAGATGAACCTCCAGAAAACCATCCTCTTCATTGACGAAATTCACCGCTTCAACAAAACGCAGCAGGATGCCGTGTTGCCTTTTGTTGAAGACGGCACCATAACGCTCATCGGTGCCACCACCGAGAACCCTTCCTTTGAGGTCACCTCCCCTCTCCTCTCCAGAAGCCGCGTTATGCCCCTCAGGCCCCTCACCGATGAACAGATACAGGTCATCCTCACCAGAGCCCTCAAGGACACCCTTCGCGGACTGGGTTATCTCAATGTGGAGGTCGCACCCGAGGCAATGGGGCACCTGATTACGTTATCCAACCATGATGCCCGTATCGCGCTCAATGCCCTGGAAATGGCAGCCTTGAGCACGCCTCCCGATGAAGAAGGGAAGCGTTATATTACCCTGCCCACGGTTGAGGACGCACTTCAGCGCCGCGTGCTGCCTTACGATAAAGACGGCGACCAGCACTATGACCATATTTCCGCCCTGCACAAGTCCATGCGCGGCTCTGACCCGGATGCCTCTCTATATTGGCTGGCCAGAATGCTTGACAGCGGTGAAGACCCCTTATACATTGCCCGCCGCCTGGTTCGCTTTGCCTCGGAAGATGTCGGCATGGCAGACCCGCAAGCCCTGGTAATCGCCATGGCAGCACAGCAAGCGGTCCACTTCATCGGCATGCCCGAGGGCAACCTGGCGCTGGCCGAGGCAGCGGTTTACATGGCTACCGCCCCGAAGAGCAATTCACTATATGAAGCATACTCCCGTGCCCAGCAGGAAATTACCCAGGGCCCCAGTGAGGCAGTTCCCCTCCACCTGCGCAACCCGGTGACACCGCTCATGCAGGAGATGGGACATGGCAAGGATTATAAGTACGCTCACGACTATCCCGACCATTTTGCGGAGCAGCAGAACCTGCCGGACCACCTTCAGGGTGCAAAATATTACAAGCCAAGTACGCAGGGCTACGAAGCGCAGATCATCACCCGCTTGAAGTCCTGGTGGCAGAGAAAGACGCAACCGGAACAATCTGAAACAGAGCAGACCGAACTAGAACCATCCGAAACAGAACCAGAGGATAATTCGTCAGAAGAATCCTGAGTTTACTCCAAATTGATCTCGCGGGGAGTTACCCGACACTTCTCCGCGGTTATGATAGCGATAATATCCATCACGGCGCTGTCGATCTCATCCCGCTGGCTGTAGACCACGTAATCAAATAACGATGATTGTTTTATTTCTTCAGTTGCGGTCCGCATGCGCAAGTTCAGGTCAAATGATGATTCAGTATGCCGCTTTTTTAATCTCTTCCCCAGTTCCTCCATCGATGGCGGCATGAGGAAAATGAATACCGCCTGGGGTACTATCTTCTTGATGGCTGTTGCGCCCTGTATGTCCACTTTAACAATTGTATCCTGGTCGCTATTGAGCGCCTGTTTTATCGGCTCTTTGGGTACGCCGTACCAGTTGCCATAGACTTTCGCGTATTCCAGCAACTCTCCCTGTTTGATCATATCCTGGAACTTTTCCGGAGCGATGAAATGGTAATCAATATGATTGCGCTCTCCGGCGCGTCGCAAACGTGTGGTTACGGTTGTAATGTACTCCAGGGGATATTTGAACTCCTTCATTCGGTTGAGCAGAGCGTCTTTCCCAACTCCTGAAGGGCCAGAGAGAATGATGAGCAGCGGTTTCTTGGGTGAACCGAGCGGAGAGCTTGGTCTACGGCTCATCTCTTTCGTCGCTTTGCTCCAGTTTTATTCCAGAACTGGAACGAATTGCCTGAAGCCTGCCGGCAATTGTTTCTGGAGCAAGCGCGGCCTGAATAACATGACCGCTATCAATAAAAATAACGACC
>JAHJTL010000028.1 GCA_018829775.1 Chloroflexota bacterium
ATATCTTGTGGTGACCATGTTTAAAAAATCGAGGAGGATGATAAAATGCATAAAAAACAGATATTAGCACTGGTTGCCTTGCTTGCCTTAGTGAGCGGGTTGATTGGTGCTTGTGCGGCTCCAGCTCCCGCACCCGCTCCTGCTCCTGCGCCCGCACCAGCTCCAGCACCGGCGCCAGCTGCACCTGAAGAAGTCATCACTTGGACTGGGCAGTCACTCACCGCGCTGGACACGCCCTTCTCTCGTTATTTTCAGAGAATTGCTGAACGCGTTACCGAGTTCAGTGGAGGGCGTTTCGAAGTAAAAATCCATGCTGCCGGCACTATTGTGCCCGCCTACGAGGAGTTCATGGGAATGCATGAGGGCGCCCTTGACTGGGGTGCTTCACCCCTGCACCAGTATACCGGCACGCATCGCTGGGCCGGCATTTACCATCAGAATGCGGGTAGGTTACCCCCCTGGGTCTATTACTTGTTTCTTTGCGAAGAAGGCATCGATATGGCCAATAACTGGTTCGCGGAAGCAGGGCATGATGTCTACTTTATCCCACGGACTGGGGGCGTTGGTCCACCTGAGCTCTTCTTGCATAGCACCAAGGCGCTAGAAACACTGGCGGATTTGGATGGGCTGAAAATCCGCACATTCGGTGACACCGGGGAGCCTTTCAAGTCCTTCGGCTCCGCTACCACCTATATGCCCGCGGGAGAAATCTACGAGTCGACAATGCGCGGTGTAATTGATGCTTTTGAAATGAGCTCAGCTTACATGAACTATGATATGGCCTATCATGAAGTTGCCCAGTATATCTACATTTCCCCCATCCGAGCCCCTAGCGAGGCACAGGCTCTTGGGGTGAAGCGAAGCAAGTGGGAGGAGCTACCCGCTGACCTCCAAGGGCTTTTCGGCGAGGTCGCCCGCGCCGAAACAGTAGAGTATGGTAGGGATCTGCACTCGAAGGAAGCCTGGGCACTGGAGCAATATAGAGAGTACGGAAACATCGTACAAAAGCTCCCCGTGGAGATAGAAGAGCCCTTTAAAGTAGAATACGATAAGGTCATGGATGGCATCGCCGCCGAGTATCCCGATTTCGCCACATTCCTGCACGCTATGCGTGCCTGGGCAGTAAACTGGAATGACCTTTGGGGGCTTCCCGACTGGGCAGTACCGCCAGAAGAGTGGCGGCAATATTAGCTGGTGACCAAATTTTAGGTCTTTCCCCGCTCCGGGTTCTCCCCGGAGCGGGGATTGATGTAAACGATGAGAAAGATACTGAAAGCCATTGACGCCACTAATGAATTTGTGGGCACCGTAGTAAAATGGTTGGCCCCTGCTTTAATGGTGCTCATTACCATCCAGGTTTTTCTCCGTTATGTGTTGGCCAGTCCCGGCGATGTGCTACCGATACTGATGATCTCGGCTGGGGCAACGCTTTACGTTCTTGGCTGGGGTTATGTTTACCGCCAGGACCGGCATGTGAGAGTAGATGTTTTTTATGCTCGATGGTCCCCCAGGAGAAAAGCCCTCATTGACGTGATTGGCAGCCTGATTTGGCTCCTGCCATGGCTCGTTTTCCTGGCCTTTATTAGCGGGAAGTGGGCATGGATATCGTATGAAACTGCCGAATGGTGGACGCTCACCTATTGGCGCCCTCCGCTTTGGCCAATGAGAGCAACTATATTTGTGGGAGTGCTTTTGCTTGCCCTTCAGAGTGTGGCTCAATTGTTTCGTGGTTTCCATGTGCTGGTAAGGAATAGAGCTTATGATTGACTTAAGCCCAGAGATGGCGGTGGTGGTTTTTTTCGGTCTTGTCGTGATCGGGGTGATGCTTGGTTTCCCGTTGGCTTTTGTTCTCGGCGGCGTCACTGTTACTGTAGGGCTTCTCCTTTTCGGAGTAGACGCCACCGCTTGGATTGCCTACAGTCGGATTTTCAAAATAATGACCAACTATATTTTGCTGGCAGTGCCAGGATTTATCTTCATGGGGGTGATGCTGGGCAATTCCGGGTTGACGGAAAGAATGTTCTCCAGTCTTTATGTTTGGCTTGGTGGCCTTAGGGGTGGGTTGGCGATAGTTACGGTAATCACCGGCACCATCCTGGCGGCTACAGTCGGTATAATTGGCGCCTCAGTTACCGCGCTGGCCATTATCGCCCTTCCCGAGATGATAAAGCGAGGTTACAGCAAGTCTCTAGCTGCTGGTTCCGTCTGTGCCGGCGGCACTCTGGGTATCCTCATCCCGCCCAGCATTATGCTAGTCGTCTACGGGCCGATGGCGGTTATTTCCGTGGGCAAGTTGTTCTTTGCCGCCTTTCTGCCCGGCTTTCTTCTTTCCGCTTTATACATCGCATACATCGCGGTTTACAGCTTTACGCGACCGAATGTGGCACCGGCGCTAGCTCCGGAAGAAAGAGCCGTTCCCTTGCTCAAGAAAATCATCGACCTTCTGACCGCACTGGTGCCGCCAGCGGCATTGATTATGGCAGTTTTGGGGAGTATTTTCATGGGTGTTGCCACTCCGACGGAAGCCGCCGGGGTGGGTGCTGTCGCGGCTACATTGCTCGCTGTTGCCAACCGGCGGTTTAACCTTAGTGTGCTCAAAGAAACGGCGCGGCAAACGCTAATTATCTCGGCGATGGTATTAGCTATTGGTGCCACAGCTTATGCCTTCGTGGGTGTCTTTATACGTGCCGGTGGCGAGGAAGCAGTGACACAGATTATCATGGGTGCTCCCGGCGGCAAATGGGGCGTCTTTGCCATAATCATGTTCATCGTTTTTCTCCTGGGCTACTTTATTGACTGGATGGGGATACTCTTCATTGTGGTGCCAATAATTACGCCCATTGGCGACGCGCTCGGTTTTGACAAGCTCTGGTTTGCCATGATGATCTGCGTTAACCTGCAGACATCTTTCCTGACCCCTCCCTTCGCCTACGCCATATTCTACCTCCGCGGTGCCGCCGACCCATCACTGGGGGTAACCACGGGTGACATCATCCGGGGGGTATTCCCCTTTGTTTTCCTCATCTTGATTGCGCTTGGCTTGCTGATCGCCTTTCCCCAGATAATCCTCTGGCTGCCAGGGCAGATGATAAGAGGGTTTTAGCTACTCCCTCACCACAGCTAACAGAAGCAACAGTTGTTCGTGTAATTGATGGTGATACTATTGAGGTTGATATAGGAGGTAGGCTATACAAAGTACGCTATAGCGGCATCGATACACCTGAAGTAGGTCAACCTGGTGCTGAAGAGGCTACAGCTTTTAATGCTCAACTTGTGTCTGGAAAGACAGTATATTTAGAGAAAGATGTCTCAGAAACTGACCGATATGGCAGATTGTTGCGATATGTCTGGACCGAAGAAGGCATGGTCAATGCCATTCTGGTAGCAAATGGCTATGCTCAAGTATCTACTTACCCACCTGATGTTAAATAACAGCAGGATTTCCTTGAACTTCAGAGACAAGCTGAAGCAAATGGTTTATTCCTTTGGGCAGCTACACAACCAGCACCAGCTTATGAGAGTACGTTTGTTGGCAGCAAACTAGAAGCGATCCTGACAGCAGCAAAAGAGAACTGGCCAATGCTATTACAGCGATTCTGGCGCCTCTTTTTATAACCACGACCCTAACCTGAGTAATTCACTTATTCAGTAGCTTCATCAGGTAAGCTAATTATAGTCTTATTGATACTATTGTCAATATCTAAGAAAAAGGAACGTTTTTGTACCCGAGGTAACAATCCAATCTATTGTAGCCTCGACTGAACAAAATGGACAAATGTGCAACGAAGTCACACCTCCGGTCAACCGCTTCAAACCATCGCTATCTTATAACCGGGCCGCAAGTCACCCGTATTTTTCTTCCTTCAGGTAGTCCGTTTGGCTTCCGCCAAGGACTCGTACACTCTTAGCAAACTCTCGGTCATGACATCCAAAGAAAACCTGTTTGCATGCTCCCGAGCCTTACAAGATTGTTCCCGCCTTAGTTCAGGATCCAAGAGCAACCTACGTACTATCTCAGTGAACTGCTCCACCTCCAATCGCGTCAGGAATCCGCCATGGCCATCTTCCACCACATTGCAGACGCCGCCCTCGCCTACCGCGACGACTGGTGTACCGCAGGCTTGTGCTTCCAGTAGAACTAACCCGAAAGCTTCAGTGACCGACGCGAAGACGAAAACGTCTCCCGCGGCGTAAAAATCTGCCAGCCGGCGACGGTCTTTAACCAAGCCTGCGAAGATTACAGCCTCGCTAAGTTCCATCGCGCAGCATTCCCTCTTGACCTCTATCTCGTGCCTACCTGTTCCGACGATGATCATCTTCAAGCGGCTCACGGTATTATCTCTCAATAGCCGACTTAGCACATTGAAAAGAAAGCGGATATTCTTCTCACTGGTCAACCGACCCACGTAAAGAAGGATTTTGTCGCTCTTCTCTAGCCCGAACTCCCTCCTAATACTGAGGCCGTTGGCATCTTTGAATGTCTCGATATCGATCCCGTGCGGGATGTACTCCGTTTTCGTCTCGATACCATACCCTTGGAGCAGCTTTCCAATGGCTACCGAGGGAACAATTACGCAGTCAGTACGGATGCACGCGGAACGGCTATAGGTCTTCGCCAGCCACCTTGCAAGCACCTGCGGGACGATTGGGACATAGTGAGTCATGTATCGCTCCAGATAGGTATGGTATGTAGCGACATTAGGAATTCCAAGCTCTTTGGAGACCGCGTAGGCGGGATATATCATGAGAGAGGGAATTTGAGAATGGACAATATCCAGACGCAATTGCCGGAAAAGTTGATGAAAAATGTTCTTGGCAGCCCATGGTTTTGAGACCCGATACGGCGGGAGGACCCGGGAGTAAATGGATGGAACCCAGGTTACGTGGGGTTCACTATTTGGATTGAATTGCGGATATTGAGGGGCGAAGACGTAAACGTTGTGCCCCTTTTTAGTAAGATTCTGAAACAGGTTGGCTACATAGACCATGCACCCGTCATAAACGGACCCGTAGTTTTCAGTAACAATGCCAATATTCATGACTTGGCTCTGATGGAGAAAAAGCGCTGCATAGGCATACTACAACAGCCCTTTCCCAACTTTTAATTCGGGAGAATAGACGAGCACTTTCTGTTCGAGATCATAGAGGCAGTTACTTTGTTCTCGCTTAACGCGAGGTAAACCTATTTCTTGAAAATAGCGCTCCATAATCTTTGGTAACTTGCCTTCCTCACCCTCCTTTGTCTTTTCTAATTCGTTAATCTCATGGTACATTCTGTACATATGCTCATATGGGATTTTATCCTTGCTTTTTTGTTCCTGAGTAAAGAAAGATTCCAAATCACAGAAATCGAGGCCTAGTTTATCTTTAACTGTTTTTTTACAAAGAAACATG